>JBAYRL010000005.1 GCA_041676705.1 Acidimicrobiia bacterium | reverse complement strand
GAAAAGCCTCAGCCAACACCGTCGAAATAGCCGCCGTCAACGTAGTCTTCCCATGGTCAATATGACCCATAGTCCCAATATTCACATGCGGCTTAGTACGCTCAAACTTAGCTTTAGACATCTGTGTTTGCCTTTGGATCCTTGGATGGGTTAACGCGGAGAATGCGCCGGGGTACCGGCGCAATTTAGTTTAGGTTGTAAACAACCGGAACTACCAGTAGCGGCGGCCGGATTCGAACCGGCGACCTCTCGATTATGAGCCGAGCGCTCTTACCAACTGAGCTACGCCGCCCGGGGCCCGCTCGAACGTCGCATGACGCCCGTTAAAGCCAAGAGCCCCCTGACAGAATCGAACTGTCGACCTTTTCCTTACCATGGAAACGCTCTGCCGACTGAGCTAAGGGGGCACGACCACAGCACTTGCGCACTTTATGTGGACCGGGTGAGATATTCTGCCACGGAATCGCGACCGTGCCCAATTATTACCGGGTGGTTTTTGGCACCTTAGGTCCTTCGGCCCAGAGAAATACCTAAAGTCTGGTGAGACTAAGCCCGATGACTCAATTGTGAGGTACGAGCGCCTAGTAGTAGATGCAGGAGAGAACCAAACCTTCGCGTTGGATTTTCACCCCCGGCTGACGGTGGTAACTGGGGTTGGCTCGCTTGAGCGCGAAGGCCTCACTTCAGAGCTACTAGGCGTCTTGTCATCGAATCGTTCGGGCGGGGCGCTTGAATTAGCCAAGGACGACGGCACTCGTTTGGCGGTGTTTAGACCATATGGGGCCAAGCACATGGTGGTCGATATCGACGCGGGCAGCGATGTCAGCTCGGACTATGCCGATTCAAGCGGAGCGATCGACCTGATTCGAGCCGAAGGTTTGGACCCAACGACAGCGCGACGCCAGCTAAAGGTCAATGCCAGTGACCTCTCAACTAGCACCCGTTCAGCTGAGCTGATCGCAACGTTAGCTTCGGTCGACCAAAACCAACTGTGGGCACTTGCAGCCCGGGTTCGTGAAAGCGAAGCGGAACTAGCACAGATGGCCGAAGAGGTGGGTAGCGCTCCCGAGGACATCAGCGCCATTGAGGACGTTGAGCGTCGCCACGAACAGTTTGAACGTGCACAGGCCGGACACGAAAAAGTTCGCAAAGCCACCTTTATTTTGGCCTTGTTATGTGCGTTGGCCTCGATACCCTTGGGACTTTTGCTAGGTCCGATCATGGCGGCTGCTGTTCTTGCACCGGCACCTGTGATTGCACTTTGGTCAATTCTGATGTGGCGGCGTCTCGAGTCGGCACGCAAGGCGGCGGATCAGGCGTTGAAGGATGCCGGTGCTGATTCATATCTGGGGTTCCATCTGAATCGGGTCAACTCGATGCTTTCGGGGGACCAGGTTCGCCGTGATTTGATGGCCTCGGCCGAGCTTCATCGACAAAGCACAGCCGAATGGACATCGTTGGTGGGAGATGTGCCTGTGGCTTGGGCCATCGAACATCGACAAGAGGTAACCGACGCCGCTCGCGTGCGCCAACATCAAGTTTTGGCACCTCAACTCGATGAAACCGACGTTTCGGTTACTTTGGCTGAAGAACTAGTGGTGCGATTTACCGCCGCACGCCGTTTAGGTTCGAGCGGAGAGAGCTTCCCGTTAGTGCTAGACGAGCCTTTTTCAAACTTTGAACCGACCATCAAAGCAGCGTTGTTGGAACTGCTAGTGAAAACGTCGAAAGACCAGCAGATCATCTTGCTTACTGAGGATAGTGACGTTGCCGAATGGGCACGAGTGGAAGCTTTAACCGGGGCTTTGGCCATTGTGGAATCGACCAAAAGCACGCTTCGGCTAATTGACGCCACCGACGCTTCAAACACGCCTTTAGCTATTTGAACTTGGCAATCATCATCAACCAACCAGGGCCGCTCGATAATGTAGTGGTGTGCACATTCGTCTAGCCACCACCGCCGATGCCGACGCCATTGGCGAAATTTACAACTACGAAGTGGCCAACAGCACGGTCACCACCGACTTGGTTCCACGCAGCCCCGAAGCGCAGCGCCAGTGGCTGACCGAGCGCTCTGGTGCCCGCGCAGTTTTGGTGGCCGAGAATGAGGCGGGGGCGGTGGTGGGCTTCGCTTCGTTGTCGCCCTATCGTGATCGTCCGGCCTATGCCACCACGGTTGAGAACTCGATCTACATTGACCGGAATTACCAGGGCAGTGGTATTGGGCGGGCCTTGCTCACTGAGCTCTTGGAAGTGGCCCGCAGCCACGGTTTTCACACTGTTATGGCCCGTGTGGTTTCAGGTCACGAATCTTCACTTGGCCTTCACACGGCACTTGGCTTTCGAGTGATCGGCACTGAGATTGAGGTGGCGAGAAAGTTTGGTCGCTGGCTCAACATGGTGGTACTGCAAAAGATGTTGTAACGCCAAGTGATGCTGCGAACCTGGCCACCAGATTTTGCTAGTCGCGGAAGTTGTTGAATTGCAGCGGAATACCAAAATCGTTTTCCTTCAGCGCTGCCATGATGGTTTGAAGATCGTCTCGTTTTTTGGAAATCACTCGTAACTGCTCGCCTTGAGTTTGTGACTGAACGCCTTTAACCCCTGCGGCTTTAATAAATTTGTTCAGCTCGCGTGCCTTGTCGGAAGAGATGCCAGCCACCAACTTCACTTCTTGCCGAGCCGTTCCGCCCGCAGCTTCTTCTACCTTGCCCCAATCAAGAGCTTTCAGCGAGAGCTTCCGCTTCACAAACTTCTCTTCCAGCACTTGGCGTAAAGCGGCCAGGCGATCGTCGGTAGAGGAACGCAAAGTAATGGTCGTATCGGCGAGCTCAACCGAAGAGTTGGTGTTTTTGAAGTCGTAACGGGTGGCTACCTCGCGGCTGGCCTGATCGAGAGCGTTACGAACTTCTTGAAAATCTACCTCTGAAACCACGTCAAACGAAGGCATGGCTACCAAACTAGCGCCTAGCAGGCAATGTTGTAGTCATACGCATTGTGCTTAGGGCATCAATCACCGCTAATATCTATTCTCCATTGGGTCGGTGCCCGAGCGGCCAAAGGGAACGGGCTGTAAACCCGTTGGCGTTAGCCTTCGAAGGTTCAAATCCTTCCCGGCCCACCAAAGTACAAGGTACTTACAAACAAATCCCTTGGGACTTCCACTGCGGAAGTCCCAAGGGATTTGTGGTTAAAGCTTCAACCCGAACCGACCCCAACAGGGTCTAATCTACAACGCTAAACGATCGTAATAGCCGGAATGGATGTACAGGGTAGGCACGCCTTCTTCACGGAACATTTCGACGTTGCGAGGATCATCTTCCAGGGTTAGTTGAATGTCGAAACCGTATTCGCGTAGCTCGTAGATACCAGTACGTTTAAAAACCCGCGACTGTACATAATCGGAGCCAGGCCGCATCACCAGTAGATCCCAGCTCAGGTTGTAACGATCAAGCCAGGCCAAGGTTTGAGGCTGCACGCTAAGTGGCCTCGCTGTCATTAGCACCACCACTACCGAAGGATCGATCACATCCATCAGATGCGACGTGCCTTCAATTAGCTCGTCATCGCCGCAGGCCTCAAAAAAACCTACCCAATCGGGTTCCTGTTGTGTTAGGTAATGCTGCCGATTAGCGGCGTTGGAAAGAACACCATCCATGTCAAAGACCACCGAAGGCCCAGGTTTACGTGGCTCTTCGTTCCAATACCAATGTTCATGCATGGGCTTCAGGTTTTTCTGTCCAGGTGGGCGCGCATGGTTTAACCCTAGCGGACCTTGGCCATGCTATTAGGCGTCGTCCTTGGCGTTATCAGTGGCGGCGCGCGAGTTGATCTCATCGAACACGTCGGGATCAGCCAATGTGGTGGTGTCACCCAAGTCGCGACCTTCGGCCACATCGCGCAGCAAACGCCGCATAATCTTGCCACTACGGGTCTTCGGCAGATCGGGGACCAGAATCACTGTTTTCGGCCGCGCAATAGCACCGATCTGTTTGGCTACATGCACGCGTAGCTCTTCGCCCGTTTCAGCAGTGGGTTCAACATCGCCGCGCAAAATCACATAAGCGATAATCGCCTGTCCCGAGGTTGGGTCTTTGGCACCGACGACCGCAGCTTCGGCTACGGCATCGTGAGACACCAGGGCCGATTCCACTTCGGTGGTGGAAATACGATGCCCGGAAATGTTCATAACATCGTCAACGCGACCCAAAAGCCAGAAATAGCCGTCTTCATCGATTTGGGCGCCGTCGCCTGCGAAATACAACCCGGGTGACTGCGAAAAGTACGTGTCGTTGAAACGTTCAGGGTCGCCCCACACACCCCGAAGCATCGCCGGCCAAGGAGGTTTAATAGTTAGGTAACCACCCCCTCGCTCCAGTGGCTTCCCGGTGTCATCTACAACTCCGGCCTCGATCCCAGGGATCGGGAAGGTGGCGGAGCCAGGTTTAGTGGTAACCACGCCAGGTAACGAGGTGATCATCATGGCACCGGTTTCGGTTTGCCACCACGTGTCGACGATTGGACAACGATCGCCACCAATGTTGGTGCGATACCACATCCAGGCTTCGGGGTTGATAGGTTCCCCCACCGAGCCCAACAGCCGCAGGGAAGAAAGGTCGTGCTTCTGCACTTCTTCAACGCCCCACTTCATAAAGGTACGAATCGCGGTGGGGGCGGTGTAAAGCTGTGTGACCTTGTACTTTTCAATAATTGCCCAAAGCCGATCACGGCCAGGAGTGTCGGGCGTGCCTTCGTACATCACCTGAGTGGCACCATTGGCGAGCGGCCCATAGACAATGTAACTATGGCCGGTAACCCAACCGACATCGGCAGCACACCAATAAATGTCTGATTCCGGTTTCAGGTCGAAGACATACTTGTGGGTGAATGCCACCTGGGTCATATAACCACCAGTGGTGTGCATGATGCCTTTGGGGCGAGCAGTCGTACCTGAGGTGTAGAGCAAATACAGAAGGTGTTCGGCTTCCATGGGCTCGGCCGGACAGTCGTTGCTGGCGCTAGCCATTAGGTCGTGCCACCACAGGTCACGGCCCTCTTCCATGTGAATATCGGTGTCGCAGCGGTTCACCACTACGACATGTTCCACTGATGGGGTACCAGCAATAGCCAAGTCGACTTGTGGTTTAAGCATGGAGGGAACGCCTCGTCGGAAACCAGCATCGGCCGTTACGATGATGCGGGCTTCAGCGTCATTCACTCGATCTGTAATGGAGTCAGGTGAGAAGCCGCCGAAGATCACCGAATGTGGAGCCCCGATCCTGGCACAGGCCAGCATGGCAATGGGAAGCTCGGGAATCATTGGCATATAAATGGCCACCCGATCGCCCTTGTTAATACCCAGACTCTTTAGCACGTTGGCAAAACGTGAGACTTCATCTAGAAGATCAGCGTAGGTAATAACCCGAGAGTCGCCAGGTTCACCTTCCCAATAGATGGCTACCCGATCGCCGAGTCCGGCTGCGACATGACGATCGATACAGTTTTCGGCCACGTTCAGTTCGCCATCGGCAAAATACTTGGCGTTCGGTAGATCCCATTCGGAGACCTTGGTGAAGTCTTTTTGCCAACTCAACAGTTCGCGGGCTTGGCGAGCCCAAAATGCGTCGGGGTCTTTCGCAGCTTCTTCGTACAGCGACTGATCGTTCACCAGGGCTTGGGCGGCGAAATCAGCTGGTGGCGGAAAGGTGCGATCTTCAACTTGGAAATTAGCGATAGTGGAATCAGACACCGCTTAGGTCCCCCTTCAAGGCATTGCGAACTCGTCTATGAGCCTACCCAGGTGACCGATGACACGTAGAACTATCTGGCGAGTTATGTGCGGGTAGCTATGAGGGTTGCCAAATCGCAACCAGAAACGAGCCGAGCCCGTTGGGGTCTAAGAGGGCTTCCGATTCGCTGATTCGGCTTCGAGCCAGCACGGCTTGAAGATCGGGGGCAGCGGCTTTAGCCCGCCAGAGCTCACGACCCTCTTCTACAAGCTCGACAATACCGAAACGCTCCAAGAATTCACTTTGGCTTAACAACAAGGTGGGGGCTGGGTTTGATTGTGCCAGCTGATCAAATGCCACATCGGTGGTTATGTCGGCAGAGCCAGGCGCATCTAAGGGATGACCTCCAGCGCTTTGGTTTCGATACACCCGCATCCAGCCACCCTCGCGTTCTGCGAGTTCGGCGGTGGTGGCTGTTCCATAGTCAAACAAGACCAAGTAACCACTCTTTAGGCGCCCTAAGAGCGTTTTCACTAGGTCTGAAGCATTCGCTTGCCATGGCACGCTCCAGCCTTCCTCGGCGTGTGGCACCAACTCGCTAAGTTGTGCTTCCACATCGGCCGACGCCTGGCGTTCGACAAAAGCCAGCTCAGCATGACCAGCGTCGTTGGTCACGACACCAACCAGAGACTCCAGCCACCGACCCCCCGAGAAAGTGAAGAGATCGAAGCTGATGTTATCTATTAGCTCATTAGCCAATATCACTCCGCTAAAAGGGGTCAACGAGATTTCTTGGCTGCTATAGACCCCCGGAGTGAGAGAGTTGTAGTGGTCGTTCTTGGTGAGCGTCACTACTTCCAGGTGTTGGTTTTGAGCGTCACGCAAAACTGGTGAACGCTCGACTAACACCTGCACCAAGGCTGCCAAGCAACGTGGTTTCGCGGCGCGAATAGCAATTGCCAAGGTTCCAACGCCGGCTCCTAATTCGACCATCACGAAGCGGTTTGGTTGGCCTGCTTCGTCCCACCACTGATCGAGCGCCCGGGCAACCACTGCACCAAAGAGAGGGCCAACTTCAACCGAGGTTATGAAATCGCCTCGACGACCAGCGCGACCAACGCCAGAACTGTAGAAGCCGTGCACCTCGTTATAGAGCGCTTCCTCCATAAAAGCTGAAAAGGGAATTGGCCCGTCAGAGCGAATTCCCTCAATCAGTTCTTGTTCTAATGACCGATTGGCCATGGGTCGAGCCTATAAGGCCCTTCAGCTTCCAGCCGCCAACAACGAAACTTCTGTAACTCGGGCCACAGCCTCGGGGAATACACCCAGGCCTACCGTGACCACGACCCCAATAGCCAAGGCAGCCACCAGCGAGAACGGAACCCGAATTCGACTGGTGTCGCCATCGGGTACATCGTTCATAAACATCTCTCGAGCCACGTTGGCGTAATAGAACAACGCAATAACCGAGTTGATGGCCACCGCGATAGCCAAGCTGTAGCCCACGAAGTTGTCGGCTTCCACTGTGGCTTTGAACACCGCTAGCTTCCCGTACCAACCAGCAAATGGTGGGATTCCAGCCAGCGAGAACATGAAGATCATCATGACCACCGACAGGCCAGGCGCGTAGTTGAACAAACCGCCATAGCTCGAAATTTCGCCAGAGCGAGTCTTACGAGCCACCGCGATTACCACGGCAAAAGCTCCGAGGTTCATCCCAGCGTAAATAACAAGATAAATCGCAATGGCTTGTAGAGCACGGTCGCCCACATCACCAGCCACCGCCAAAGCAGCCATCATGTAGCCCGCCTGGGCGATACCAGAATAAGCAAGCATTCGTACGATATTGGTTTGGCGTAACGCCATGGTGTTACCAGCAGTCATCGAGACCACCGCCAGCACCCAAAACAGCGGCTGGTAGACATCGTCACGACCGTAAAAGCCAACAAACACCAGCATCAGCAGCGCCACGAAACCGGCGGTCTTCGATGCCACCGCCAAAAAAGCGGTAATCGGCGTAGGTGCACCTTGATAGACATCTGGCGCCCAAGCGTGAAATGGAACCGCCGAAACCTTAAAGGCAAACCCAATGAGGGTGAACACTACCCCTAAGGTCACCAGGGGGATTGACTTCCCAGCGGCTACAGCATCGCCGATAACACTCAAACGGGTGTCACCCGCCGCCCCAAAAATTAGCGACATGCCATAAAGCATGATTCCCGAAGCGAAGACGCCCATCAGGAAGTACTTGATACCCGCTTCGTTGCTTTCCAGTGAGCGTTTGCGCCAACCGGCCAACATGTAGGTAGGCATAGAAAGCAGTTCTAAGGCCAAGAAAATGCTGACCAAGTCACGTGCCGAGGCCATCATCGTCATACCAAGGATGGAGGCTAACAACAAGCTGTAATATTCGCTTTCCCAGAAGTCGCCTTCCGCTACGTAGTTGGTAGACATCAGCACCACTACATAGCCAGTGATTAAGAACAGGGCCTTCATAAGGAGCGCAAAGTCGTCAACGACGTACGCTCCGCCGAACATTACTCGATCGGTACCATCAACGGCCAAAGTGAGCACCGGTACCAAAGCTACGAGCAAGCCCAGACCAGCCAAACCGGCCATGAACTTCCGACCCCGCTCAAGGAACACCACGTCGAGTGTTATGAGCAGCGCTGCAAAAGCCAGGACCGCCATATCGGGGGCCGCGGCATGCCAATCGATTATGGGTCGCTCAAAAGCGAGGAGAGAAAGCATCGTAGCGGTCGTCATCCGATCAGGATCCAGCAGCGGCAGCCACAATGCTGCTTACAGCGCCAACAGCGGGATCAGTGAGTTTGAACAACAGGTTGGGATACACACCAAGAACCACGATCAAAAGAATCATCGGTCCCCAAGCTGCCCACTCGGGGACGCTCATGTCGGTGATGTGCGGATCTTGTGCAAATTCTTCTTTAGGAGTGCCAAACGCGGTGCGCTGATAGAGCCACAGCAGATAAGCAGCCGCAAACACGGTACCAATTGCCGCGATCACCATGTAGGCCCTAAAGAGCGGTTCGGAGAGGCCTTCAGCTGGGCTATAGGCGGCCAAGATGGCCGGAACTTCACCCCAGAACCCAGCCAGGCCAGGCAACCCGAGAGAGGCCATCACCGCAATACCAAGCATCCAACCCATGCGCGGTGCGGGGACCAGCAGGCCACCCAAGCGCTTGATTTCCATGGTGTGGTAACGCTCTTTCATGGAACCGGTGATGAAGAACAGCAAACCGGTAATGAGACCGTGCGCAACCATTCCGAAGATGGCAGCGTTAATACCGAAATCTGTAAGGGTAGAAACACCCAGCATGGTGAAGCCCATGTGAGCCACCGACGAGAACGCGATTAGGCGTTTCATCTCTACCTGGGCCAAACAACAGAAGGCGCCGTAGATGATGCCTATCACCGAGAGCGCACCCATAAACGGTGCCCATTCGATCGCCGCTTCGGGCAGAATTGGAATGGCGATTCTGATAAAGCCATAGACACCAAGCTTCAACAAGATGGCAGCCAAAATTACCGAACCCACGGTGGGGGCCTGAGTGTGAGCGTCGGGCAGCCAGGTGTGCATGGGGAACATGGGCACCTTGATCGCAAACCCGAAGAACATTCCGCCAAAGATGATTACCTGGGTGCTAAGTGCAATACCGCTAGCCGCCATGGGTAGGGCTCGCATATCGAAGGTGTGCACTACCCCGGCCGCGGTGCCACTGGCGTCAGCCAGGAAGTAGAGCGCCAAGAAGCTAACCAGCATTAGGGCCGAGCCGAAGAGGGTGAACAAGAAGAACTTGATGGCCGCGTACTGACGATCTTCGCCGCCCCAGACTCCGATTAGGAAGTACATGGGTACCAAGACCACTTCGAAGAACACGAAGAATAAGATGAGGTCTTGCGCCAAGAAGGTACCGATCATTCCCGTTTCTAGGATGAGCACCATGATCAGGAAGGCTTTGGCGTTACGAGGTTCGGGCAACCAATGCAGTGAATAGAGCATGCAGGTCACCACGATGAACATGGTGAGCAGCATGAGCGGCATCGAAATGCCGTCAAGCCCCAAGATGTAACGACTGTTGATCACGTCGATCCAGCTCTTGTCCACCACGAATTGGAGCTCTTTTGAGCGGTCCATGTCGAAGTTGACCAAGAGGGCAACACCAACCGCCCCCACCACCAGTGAGGTAATAAGAGCCACAGCTTTTTGCAGCTGTTCCTCGGCTCGCGGTATTACCGCCATGATGGCAGCACCTACCAGCGGTAAGAATATTGCCAGGCTTAATCCCCAGTCATTGAGGAAATCTTCCATCGTAATCCCTTCAGATTCCTGGTTCCGCGATCAAACCAAAACTACGAGCGCACCTGCAAGCACAGTTGCGCCTCCGAATAGCATTGTTGCGTACTGACGTATGCGCCCGTTTTGGAACAGGCTTAATACCCCACCTGTGGCCTTAGCCGCACGACCAGACATGTTGATAGTGCCGTCGACAGCGCCTTGATCGACCAGGGTATAAATTTGGCGACCAGCAGCAACCGTGCCACTGCCTACGCCGTTCACCACACCGTCAAGCACGTTCTGGTTTATCCAGTTAGAGCCATCGGCGATAGGGCCTTTAACCCCACCGGCGATGATGTCGGTGTATAGAACATCTAGATAGTACTTGTTGTCGAGCAGGGTGTAGCCGGCCTTGGCAGCGGCGCTACGTTCAGTGACCCCGTGCCAGCGACCGTTAAACCAATAGGCGTAAGAAAGCGCCACCCCACCAAGAGCGATCAGAGTGGAGCCAATTGCTAACGCCCAATCGAAATCACCATGATGAACCGCCGGGAAATAAGCCATCCCACTGGGTTCGACGAACGCAGTGAAACGCTGGGCGATGTTTGAAGGGGCAATAGCTTCGGGAAGGTTCAAGAAACCAGCCAAAGTGGCAAAGACCGCCAGAATCCATAGTGGAACGGTGATCGATGCTGGAGATTCGTGTGGCGTACCTTCGCCCCGGTATTCACCAAAGAAGGTGAGATATACCATGCGGGTTACATAGGCACCGGTTAGCCCAGCGGTAACCAAACCCATAACCAGCATGAGCGGATAGCCGCCGTTACCGAGTTGTTGGGCCCCAGCGAGAATTTCGTCTTTCGACCAGAAACCGGCCAACGGAGGTAAACCGGCCAAAGCAATCGACGCCAACAAGAAGGTGCGGTAAGTCTGCGGCATATATTTGCGCAAGCCGCCCATGTCTTTCACCATGTCGAAGCTGTGGTGACAAGCGTGGCTAACCGAGCCAGCGCCCAAGAACAAACAAGCCTTGAAGAAGGCGTGGGTAAAGAGGTGGAACAAAGCCGCCGTCCAGGCACCCACACCAAGGGCCATCACCATATAACCCAACTGGGAAATGGTTGAGTAAGCCAGAACCTTCTTGATATCTCGTTGTACGAAGGCCAGCGAGCCACCAACCAAGGTGGTGACACCACCAATTACCGCTAAGGCGTTGATGCTGGAGCCACCGATTTGGAGCCCTTCCCAAAACACGCCATAGAGACGAGCCACCATGAAAATACCAGCCACAACCATGGTGGCGGAGTGCAGCAAAGCTGAGACCGGGGTGGGACCTGCCATGGCATCGGGCAACCAGGTGTGCAGGAAGAATTGACCCGATTTCGACATGACGGCCGCTAGCAACGATAGCGAAGCCACCAATAAGGCCGTGTGTGAAAGATCACCGGCCACCGCCAACGAGTTGATCTCCATCACGTTGAAGGTTTGTGCGGTGAAATAAAGGATGATCATCCCGATGATCAAGCCAACGTCGCCTACACGGTTAGTGAAGAAGGCCTTCAGCGCAGCATCGGAGTTGGGCTTTTCTTCCCACCAGTGACCGATAAGGGCAAACGAACAAACACCAACCATTTCCCAGGCGGTGATGATTTGGAAGGTGTTCGACGAAATCACCAACGTCATCATCGATGCCGAGAACAAGCTGAGGAAAGCAAAGAAGTGGGTGTAACGACGATCGTCACGCACATATTCAGTGGAATAAACGTGTACGAGTAGCGACACCAAGCCCACCACGAAAAGCATCATGAGGCTTAGGCCGTCAACGAGGATGCCCACTTTGAATTGAGTGCCGCCAGATTGCCACCAAACCCATTCGTTGTGAATGGCTCCAGCTTCGGTACCCCCGCTACGCGTGACCCAGCTGATTCCAGCTAAGAGCGCCATTACGAATGAGGCACCCACCGCCAAAATACCGATTTCCGACCCTTTGCGGGGCATTCGTTTCCCGAAAAACAGGATTAAAACGAATGAGACGGCCGGTACTGCTGGAATGATCCATGCATTCTCAAGGAAGAACATGTGTCGCTATTAGCCCTTCAGCAGATCGACTTCATCGAGGTCAATACTCGATCGGTTCCGATAAATAAGTAGCACCATCGCCAAGCCGACACCGACTTCAGCGGCCGCCACCGCAATAATGAACAACGCAAACACATGACCAGTAACCACGCCGTGCATGGCACCAAATGCAACCAGGTTGATGTTCACCGCATTGAGGATGAGCTCGACCGACATCAGCACCATAACGGCGTTGCGCCGAGCTAATACCCCATAAACGCCGATGCAAAACAGGATCGACGAGAGCATTAAGAAGTTGGTTAAGAGCATCTCTTTAGTCTCTCCTCGCCAACACAATGGCGCCGATCAAAGCCGACAGCAGCAACATTGAGACTGCCTCAAAGGGCACCACGAAAGTACCAAAGATTGAGTCACTGACCTGAGTTACCGACTGAAAGCGTTCCGTCGGGAGTTCGGCCCGAGACATTCCATCTGTGCCATAGATGGCATAACCCATGACGGCGAGCAGAATGACCGCTACTAAAGCCGAGGCGCTGCGTTGGGCTGGTGCACCATCGATTTCCGGGTCGTCACCTAAGACGGCTCGGGTGAGCATAACCCCGAAGAGGAACAACACCACGATGGCACCCACATAGACCATGATTTGGGTGGCCGCGATGAACTCGGCACCTAGAAGCACGAACTGTCCGGCCGCTCCAGTGAGCACGACCACAAGATAAAGGGCGGCGTGCACCACGTTTTTGGTGGTTACAACCCGTATTGCTCCTACCACCATCACCGCGGCTATCAGGTAGAAAGCTATGTTCTGAGCGACGTTGTCGCCCCACACAACATCCACTAGCGGGGCACCTTCTTTACTTTGGCTTCCGAACCAGCTTCGTACTGTTCGAAATCTGGGACCGTGGTCATCCAGTGACCGAGCATAGTTTTGTCGTGAAGAAGGTCGGCAATCCGAGGCTCGGAATATTCGAATTCAGGGCTCCAGAACAAAGCTTCGAAGGGACACACTTCGACGCAAATACCGCAATACATACACAGTGAGTAGTCGATATCGAAACGATCGAGAGCGTTACGTTGACGAGGCTTACCACCCTCACGACGAGGCGGCGCCAGATACTTGTGACCTTCAATGTAAATGCACCAATCAGGGCATTCGCGGGCACAAAGCATGCACACCGTGCAGTTTTCTTCCTTAAGGGCAATTACCCCGCGGGCGCGAGGGGCCGGGGATTCCTTCTCGTGGGGATACTGGACCGTTACATTCGGTTCCAGCATCGTGCGGAAGGTAACACCTAAGCCTTTGATAAGTCCTGGTAGCTGAGCCATTAGAAGACCACCTTTAGGACGCCAGTTACGGCAATGTTCGCCAGCGCTAAGGGGATTAGCACTTTCCAAGCGAAGGTTTGGAGCTGATCTTCACGAAAGCGTGGGTACGTGAAGCGGATCCAAAAGACTAAGAACGAAACGACCATGATCTTTACAAACATGACGATCGGACCAAGATAGTTAAGAGTGTTGGAATCAAAATCGAAGCCCGGAATCCACCAGCCACCTAGGAACAATACGGCGGCTATACCCGCAAAAGCGAAGGCGGTAGCGAATTCAGCTAAGAAGAAAGAAAGGAAACGGAAACCGGAATATTCAACTTGGTAACCACCCATAATTTCCGATTCAGCTACAGGCATATCGAAGGGCGTTTGGGTGAGTTCAGCCTGAACAGCCACCAAGAAGATAAGGAAACCTACAAATTGGGTGATGATGAAGGGGTTTCCGATGCCACCCCAACCGAAGATTTCGCCATTCGCCTGAGCGGCCACAATGCCTTGCATATTCAGGGTGCCAGCTTGGATAACCACACCAACGACCGCCAGAACCATGGGCAACTCGTAGGCAATTAGCTGACCTGCGGCCCGCAGAGCACCAATGAGCGAGTACTTGTTAACCGAAGCCCAACCGGCCATCAAAATACCAATGACCGAAATTGAAGAAACAGCTAAGGTCATGAAAATTCCGGTTTCAACCGGTTCGCCCACTAGGTCTGGCCCGACCGGTACAAAGACGTAGATGAGAAGGGTCGACATAAGCACCACGATTGGTGCTGTGGCGAAGACCCACTTATCGGCCTTTTCAGGGAAGATGTCTTCCTTTTGAATGAACTTCACGCCGTCACCGATCAACTGGAGCAAGCCGTAAGGGCCCGATTCCATGGGCCCCAATCGGCTCTGCATGAAACTCATGATCTTCAGCAAGAACACATAACCCAAAATTAGGGCCGCGGTAGGGGCCATAATGGCCGCTACCAGCACCTTAATTAGGGTTGTTTGCCAGTAGGCAAGATCTAGGCCCAGTACCAATCCACTCACCGGTCAATGTCTCCAAGGATGAAATAGAGGCTCGCCAGGATGGTGATGATGTCGGGCACAAAGACACCTTTAAGCAACCACGGCGTGATGGATACGTTGTTAAAAGAAGCCGAACGAATCTTGGTTCTAAAGGGCATGAGGTCGCCATCAGAGACGATGTAGTAGCCCATTTCACCAAGCGGGTTCTCGGTTGAAACCCAAGCCTCGCCCGCTGGCACCTTAATAATGCGTGGCACCTTGGCCATGATGGGCCCAGAAGGCAGGCTGTCGAGTAGCTGATCGACGATGAAGGTTGACTCGCGGACTTCTTGGAGACGCACCCAAAAACGGGCGAAGGCGTCGCCGTCGGGGTGGGTCCAAACCTTCCAGTCGACCTTGTCCCAAGCTAGGCCCACTGGGTTATCGCGACGAAGGTCCCAATCGACTCCAGAGGCCCGAATGTTGGCACCTGAGAGACCATAGGAAAGACCAACCTCGGCAGGGATGACCCCGATGCCCCGGGTACGGGCTTCGAAGATTTCGTTGCCCAAAATGATGTCTTCCATGATCACGCAAAATTCGCGGATCTTGACCATGGAACGACGAGTCTCTTCAATCCAACCCTTGGGTAGATCGTCTTTTAGGCCGCCAATACGGTCGAACATCGAGTGGAAACGTCCGCCGGTGGCGGCTTCGATGTTGTTAAGTACGTATTCACGATCACGGAAGGCGTAGAAAGCTGGGGTTTGCGCTCCGAGCTGCAAAGCCATGTCACCCAGGAACAAGCTGATGTTGGCGATCCGGGCCAGCTCAAACAATATGGTACGAATGTGCTGGGCGCGAGGAGGAGCTTCTACCTCCATCAACTTCTCGGCCGCCAAGATAAAGGGGACTTCGTTGGCGAAGCTACCCAACCAGTCGATGCGGTTGATGAGGGCTGTTACTTGAAGATAAGTACGTACCTCGGTGAGCTTCTCGTAGCCCCGGTGCATGTAGCCCATGAGGGGCTCGGCCGAAAGCACCTGTTCACCATCGAGGCGCGCCACAATGCGCAACGTACCGTGGGTCGCCGGATGCTGGGGACCCATGTTTAGGGTCATGCCGCCAGTTTCGAGCTCTACGTTTACCCGAGAATCGGCGGCTTGGGCAGCCATATAGGCCAGTTGGCGGCGTTCAGAAATAGCGGTCATAGCGAGCTATTCACCTTCTTCTGGATCGCTAGCTTCGTCGTCTTCGCCTGGCATAGGCTCTACGTCGACAATGCCCGGCCATGGTTTCATGTGACGAGCAAGCAAGGGGAAATCTTTACGCAGAGGATGGCCCTCAAAGTCGGTGGGCAGATAGATGTGTCGAAGATCGGGGTGTCCATCAAAGTTAATTCCGAACATTTCCCAAGCTTCACGTTCATGCCAGTTGGCACCGCGGTAAATTCCGGTCCAGGTAGGCATGGTGAGTGTGTCTTCTGGAACGTCGGCCTTAATCGTGATGCCCATCTTGGCATCGATCGAATAGACCCGAGCGAACACCTGAAATCGCGTTTCGCCACCAGTTACCCCGTGGACGATGTCCGTGGGAAATTCTCGCTCTTCACCGGTTAAGGCGATGTCGACCTCAGAATCATGACGACGGCCGAAGGGCGATGGCATCCAGTCGATACCAGAGAGGAAGGTGAAGTAGCTGAAGCGAAGATCACGATTTAGCACTTCTGCAGCGTCGCCCCAATGGGCAGAAGCCACTCGAACCCAAATATCATCGCCGGCATCGATGTGCGAACCAAGTACATGCTCAGCACCCAGGCGATTGGTGAAGTTAGCTAGAAGCTCTTCACGCTCGGTGTCGGTCGGAGCTGCTTCTTCGGTTTCGGGAGCACTATCAACTGACGACAATGGGCTCACCCTTCCATCGAGCCGCCATGTCTTCGTTCTGAATGCGTTCTTGTAATAGAACGATGCCTTCGAGCAACGCTTCAGGACGCGGCGGGCAACCTGGAACGTACACGTCGACTGGGATGATTTGGTCGACACCTTTGGTGACTGAGTAGGAATCCCAGTAGGGACCGCCCGAGTTAGCACAAGAGCCCATGGAGATGACGTACTTGGGGTCGGGCATCTGTTCGTACAAGCGCAAAACCGCGGGTGCCAATTTATCGGTGACAGTACCAGATATGATCACCAGGTCGGCTTGACGAGGACTGGCAGGGAAAGGAATGACACCCAAGCGCATAACGTCATATCGAGGCGAGGCCAAGGCCGCACCCATTTCAATAGCACAACACGCTAAACCCCACTGGTAAGCCCAGATTGAGTACTTACGACTGAGATTAAGAAGCGATGTCAGCGGCTTGGGTAGTTTGCCGCTTTCGACTAGACCCATCGCAATACCTTCTTTCGCCATGCATATACAAGGCCCAAGGTGAGGATACCTATAAATATCGCCATCTCGACAAGCCCGTATACATCGTACGCTTCTACCCTGGTAGACCATGGGAAGATAAAGACCGCTTCCACGTCAAACATGACGAAGAGCAGAGCAAAGATGTAGTAACGAACGTGGCTTTGTGACCACGCTGAGCCGACCGCATCGACACCACTTTCGTAGGTCAGGTACTTCTGCTCTTGTGGTCGGTTCGGTCGCACAAGACGACCTACACCTAGCAGCGCGCCAAGTAGTACTACGGCCAAGCCGCCAAAGATTGCGACGGTTAAATAACTCCGGAGAAAGTCCGACACGTCAGTTACCCTAGTGAATCCAGTCACGAGCGGACAAACAACAATGCATTTGTCCCTAGTTTTTGCGGATGTTGCGGTACAGCAGAACGACGATTATGACAGCGCTACCAGCACTGGAACAGCGTCATTAGCTAGGTCTACTAAAATATTTGGTAAGACGCCAAGTACGAGAGTTGCGATAACAGCAATGCCGATTGCGGTCGCTGAAGTCAGCGGAATAGACACCGTAGGTCCGCTGGCTGTGGCCGCGGCACCATCGTCATCGGCACTCAGGTACATGGAAACAATAATCTTCAAATACAACACGGCGGCAATTACCGAAGCCAGCATGGCCACCAAGGCCAAAATGTAGTTCTTGGAATCTACCGCAGCCGAGATGACATAGAACTTGCCAAAGAAACCAGACGTAAACGGCACACCGGCTTGGGCCAACAAGAAGACGGTGAAAGCCAACGCAATACCGGGGCGGCTCTTAGATAGCCCTTTGTAGTCATCCAAGCTGTGAGCGGCATCACCACGTTGTGAGACCAAACCCACTACGCCGAAGCTTCCAATCACCATGAAGATGTAGGCGGCCAAATAGAACATCATGGCCGACATGCCAACCGTGGTTCCGGTGTAAACGGCCACCAGCACAAAACCAGCATGGCTGATAGAAGAATAGGCCAATAGGCGCTTAACGTTGGTTTGCACAACAGCTAGAATCGCTCCCACCACCATGGTCAACACCGCTAGAGCGTAAATAAGCGGTTGCCAATCATCGATTTGTACCGAGAGTGCCAGATAGAAAACCCTGATCATGCCCGCAAAGGCACCCACCTTGACCGCCGCCGCCATAAAGGCGGTAATGGGAGTAGGTGAACCCTCATAGACGTCGGGGGCCCAACCGCCAAAAGGTACGGCCGCAATTTTGAAGGCGAAACCTACCAGCAAGAGCGCCATACCCAACAGCAACATGGCATTTCGCAACAGCACATTGGCCGCCAAGAAGCTGGCGATACCTACCAGGCTGGTAGTACCAGTAGCACCGTAAACCATGGCGATTCCGTACAAGAAAAACGCCGAGGAGAACGCTCCCACAATGAGGTACTTAAACCCGGCTTCTTGCGATTCAGCCCGGCGATGGTGCATGGCAGCAAGCACATAGATAGCGATAGACAAGGCTTCGAGACCCAAGAACATGACGATCAGGTCATTGGCAGAAGCCATGATGGCACCGCCAGCGCCAGCTAATAAGACCAAGGCGTAGAACTCGACCGAATCTAGGCCTTCTCGCCTTAGATAGCCATCGAGCAGCAAGGCCGTGAGAATCACGGTTACTGCGATTAACCCCGTGGCCATCACCGAGAAACCGTCGATTCCGAGCGCTCCGGCGACCGCGGTTAGCGGACCGCGGCTTGGGTCTTGCACTCGCTGCCAAAGCGGCACACAAAAGGCACCCGAGGCTAGAGCAATGATCACGGTTATAGCGGCATGGGCTGAAGGCGTTTCACGAACGGAACGCACCAGCGAGCTGAGGGTCAGCAACAATATTCCGCCGGCGGCGAGAATCAAGATCGGCATGAGCGCCGACCATTCGATCTCGGGTGTGTCAATGGGCGTAGTTTCGCCCAACTGTGCGAACAAAGCTGTGGAGCTCACCAATGTTGCAATCATTTGGTAACCTCCGCGCTAGCAATAGAAGTGTTCAAAATTGCGCCCTCATTGGCGGTAAATCGGGGCACCTCTGTTTCTATGTGCTGCACTAGCACTCGAGCTGCGGGTTCGATGCGTTCAAGGACCGGTTTGGGGTATACGCCTAAGAATACGATTAAAGCTAACAACGGCAAGATTGCTAGACCTTCTGCCCAGCTCAGTTCTTTAAACTTGGCATTTTCTTCGTTGGGTGTGCCATGAAAAACCTGTTGGTATGCCCACAGCAGATAAACCGCTGCGATGATAACACCAGCGGTACCAGCCACGGCCCACCATCGTGCTGAGGCAAAAGAACCGATCAGCACTAGGTATTCGCCAATGAAACCGTTTAGACCCGGAACGCCAATCGATGAGAACATAACCAGGGTAAATACCCCAGCAAAGATTGGCGCAACCCGTTGGATACCACCCAACTCGGCCATGATCCGGGTATGTCGTCGTTCATAGATCCAACCCACCAAGATAAACAAGGCACCCGTTGAGAGCCCGTGGTTCACCATCTGTAGCACGCCACCCTCGATACCAATGGTGTTAAGGGCAAACACACCTAGGGCAATGAAACCCAAGTGAGCGATCGAAGAATAGGCAATAAGACGTTTTAGGTCTTTTTGCATGGTGGCTACGACCGCCCCATACAAGATGCCGATTACACCCAAGGTTAGAAAAACTGGTGCGAAATATACGGCCGCTTCTGGGAAGAGGAACAGACCGAAACGCACAAAGCCGTAGGTACCGAATTTCAGCAACAAAGCCGCCAGAATTACCGAACCAGCGGTTGGGGCATTGGTGTGAGCGTCGGGCAGCCAAGTGTGTACCGGAAAGAGTGGAACCTTGACCGCAAAAGCCACCGAGAAAGCCAAGAACAGCCAGCGGGCGCTAGTAGTAGCGATGGACTGTGAGGTGGCGATTTCCACCAGGTCGAAAGTAATGGCACCGCCGGTTGCTTGAGCATGCAAGAAAACGGTGGTCAGAATTCCCACCAATAGAAATGCCGAGCCGGCCATGGTGTACAAGAAAAATTTCATGGCGGCGTAAATTCGATCGCCGTGTCCCCAGTTGCCGATGAGGAAGTACATGGGGACCAGCACAATCTCAAAGAAGATGAAGAACATGAACAGGTCGAGGGCTAAGAAAACTCCCATCGAACCGGCCAACAACAACATCAACCAGGCATAGTAAGCCTTCGATTCGTGTTCGGGTTTTGTTACCAAAATGGAAACGGGGAATATAACCGCCGTTAAGGCCACCAGGAACAGAGAAATTCCGTCGACACCGAGGTGCCATGAAATACCGAGTGACTCTACCCATGGCTGATTGGTTACGTATTGGAACCCGGCATCAGCGGTGTTGAAATCAGCCAGGATGAAGGCTGCTACCGCGGCGGTAGCGATTGAGGTCGCTAGGGCCACCATTCGCATTGACTCGGCCCGTTTGGTGGGCAGAATCCCTATGAGCGCAGCTCCGATGAAGGGAAGAACAACGAGCGACGTCAGCAGTGGAAACGGTTGCGATGAGGCCATCGTTAAGGTGCTAGTTAATGTCATCTAAAAGCTCGCCCTCGTTAACAACCAAGCACCGACAAAGATGACGCCCACACCAATTCCAAGCGCATAAGTGCGAACAAATCCAGTCTGTACAACTCGAATAGCGCTACCACCGGCACGAACGCCAGCCGCTACGCCATTCACAATCCCGTCAATCACGTTGCGGTCAAACCATGCAAACGCTTCCCACAGTTTCCGACCCGGTCCCCCAGCAAAGGCGGTAATACTCGAGTCAATCCACCAACCTTTAGCAAAGGCGTCTTGTTCGAACGGCTCAGCAGGAATGCGCTCTTTGAGATAAACCAAATAGGCAACCACTACGCCCAGCACTGCTAACACAATGGAAATACCAGCCACCATCAGCTTCGTTCCCGTGCTCATGGTTAAGACGGCTTCGTTACCGTAGAGCGACGGCTCTAACCAGTTACCGAGGAAGTGCAGTTTGTGGGTGAAGGGCAGATTTAATGCACCACCGGCCAGGGCGGCCACCGCCAAGACCACCAAGGGTAATGTCATAGTCCAAGGTGATTCGTGGGGTTTGAAATCCTCCGGGAAGTTTTCCGTGTCGCCTTCCCAGCGTGCTTTGCCGAAGAAAACCATAAAGACCTGGCGGCTCATATAGAAG
Source organism: Acidimicrobiia bacterium (assembly GCA_041676705.1). NCBI lineage: Bacteria > Bacillati > Actinomycetota > Acidimicrobiia > Acidimicrobiia bacterium. Next base: position 185,563 of record JBAYRL010000005.1, on the reverse strand, counting down.
GCCGTGAGAAGCGCTGCGATTGACCCCAAAAGCCAAATTGCTTTCGAGTTGCCGTAGGCGTAAAGCAAAATTTCGTCTTTAGACCAAAAGCCAGAAAACGGTGGAATACCTGCAATGGCTAACCAACCGACGATGAAGGTGCCAGCGGTAATGGGCATGAACTTGGCCAGGCCGCCCATATGGCGCATGTCTTGATCATCGTTCATACCGTGGATGACCGACCCGGAACCCAAGAACAAAAGTGCTTTGAAGAAAGCGTGGGTAATTACGTGGAACAAAGCTGCCACATAGGCACCCGAGCCGATGGCGAAGAACATGAACCCCAACTGGCTAACAGTGGAGTACGCCAAGACCTTCTTTATGTCATTTTGTGACACGGCAATGGTGGCAGCTACCAGCGCCGTCAACACCCCAACCCATGCAATCACATCGGGCACCCAACCGTAGCTGGCTGCGACCACGGGGCTGATACGGATGAAGAGATAGAGGCCAGCGGTGACCATGGTGGCAGCGTGGATTAGCGCTGAAACGGGGGTGGGCCCCGCCATGGCATCGGGGAGCCAAACAAAGAGAGGTAGCTGAGCAGATTTTCCGATGGCCCCGACAAAGAGCATGAGCGCCATACCGGTAGCTGTGACTGCCAGGATATTGCCAGCAGTGGCGGCGGCGATTACATCGACATAGGAAAGTGATCCCACCGTGACAAAGGTGAGGAACATGCCCACCAAGAAGCCCCAGTCACCAATTCGGTTGGTCACGAACGCTTTCTTACCGGCCGAGGCATTGGCCTCATTATCAAACCAGAACGAGATGAGCAGGTATGAACAGGTACCTACGCCTTCCCAACCGAGGAAAGTCATCAAGAGGTTCTCGCCCAAAACCAAAATGAGCATGGAGAACGCGAACAGGTTCAAATAAATGAAAAACTTGGAAAAGTCGCGATCGCCGTGCATGTAGCCCACCGAATACAGGTGGATGAACGAGGCCACACCGGTCACGAAAAGCGCCATAGTGATGGAGAGCGGGTCTACCAGGAAACCGGCCTTAACGCTGAGGTTGCCAGCGGGCACCCAGTCGAACAGCGCCTGTGTGAAAAGACGTTCGTCACCCGGAAGATCAACCAGTCCGAGAAACACCACCACAGTGGTTATGAAGGAACCAAACATAGCGGCCGTGGCCAACCAACCTGCTGTAGGTTCGCCCAAGCGCCGTCCTAGAAGCACAAGAGTTAGAAATCCGGCCAAAGGAAAGGCCGGTATCAGCCAAACAAGATCGAGCATGTTACGCAATCAGCCTTTAAGTAGCGCTAAGTCGTCAGCGGTAACTTCTGGTTGTCGCCGCATGATGGCCACGATGATGGCAAGGCCCACGACTACTTCAACTGCGGCTACCACCAGCACAAAGAAAACAACAGACTGTCCGCCTATGTCTCCCAACATTCGAGAAAAGGCGACAAATGAAAGATTCACGGCGTTGAGCATCAGCTCTACGCACATAAACATCACCAGAGGGTTACGGCGAATGAGTAATCCAACGCCACCAATTGTGAACAAGGCAGCCGAAAGCACCAGATACCAAGTACCGGTTACAGCCATTATTTAGTGGCCTCCTGCTTCTTGTTGCTATTCATGTGCTGCCCTACCAATACCACCGCGCCCACTACGGCCACGGTCAACAAAATAGCAGTGGCCTGAACTGCAAAGATGTGCTCGGTGAAGAGGTTTTTACCCAAGGAAGCGAGATTAGACTGTGTGAGGTCGGGGAAGGTATTTCCGAGCGAACCAGTTAGTTCGGTGCCGCCCACAACCAGCACGGCGAGCACCATCAAAAAGAACAAACCGCCGCCTACCAAGGCGGCAATCCGCTGACCCGGTAGCGGCTCAACGCTTAGATCTTCGTTGCTTTTCACACCTAAGAGCATCATCACGAACAAGAAAAGCACCACAATGGCACCGGCATACACAATGATTTGCACAGCCGCCAAGAAATGAGCTTCTTGGGCCACAAAGAGCACTGCTACGCCAAACAACGTAGCGATCAAAGACAGTGCCGCTTGGTTGGTGCTGGGCAATAGCAAGACACCAAGAGCACCACCCAAAACAATGGCTGCGCCGATAACAAAAACTAGAACCTCTACCATTCGAGAGCTAGGCCTCCCCACCAGTATCGGAAGCTTCGCCACGCTGACCGGCCTCAGGCGCTCGAACGCCAAAGCCAAGCTCGGCGGTCCAAGCCACTTTGCCCACATAATCGGCGCTACCACCAGGTGAGGTGGCCCGCATCCAAGCCGAGGTATTCACTTCTTCCCCAGGACGCCAATCTTCCCAAGGCAAATGCTTAGGCAGGCCTTGGTCGTCAACCACCAGTTCGGCCTTGGTGTAGATAGCGTCATCACGATTGGTGAATGAGAATTCGAAAAGCTTTGATTCGGTGATGGCTTCGGTGGGGCAAGCTTCAACGCACAGGTCGCAATGAATGCAGCGGAGATAGTTGATCTCGTAGACATAGCCGTAACGTTCGCCCGGCGAAACAGGATCATCGATGGGGTTTTCTGCCCCTCGAACATAAATGCAACGAGCCGGACAAACGCCAGCGCACAGCTCACAGCCGATGCACTTTTCCATGCCGTCTTCATAACGATTTAATACGTGGCGGCCGTGGGTGCGCGGAGCTTTTTCGCGCTTCTGCTCGGGGTATGGGGTTGTTGAACGATCTTCAAAAAGCTTCTTAAAGGTAACGGCGAATCCACCGAGGACACCCATTAGATAACCTCCTCCAGCTCGGGCTGACGTGAGGCCGACAAAGCGCTGAACAACAAGAACGCTCCCACGAACAACACGCCAAGCGACACCACCATCACCAGACCCATGTTCCAATTTTGGTCATTGCCAACCTGTAGCGCCGCCAGCAAAAGCACCCAGCCTAACGCGATGGGTATGAGCGCTTTCCAACCCAGGTCCATTAGTTGGTCATAACGCAACCGAGGCAAGGTAGCACGGGCCCACACTGCGGCGAATAGGAACATTAAGACCTTCAGCACGAACCAAACGACCGGAAGAACCGGGTGCAAGATGGAGGGACCAAAGATGGGACCAGCCGGGCCGCCCAAGAACAAGGTCACCATGATCGAAGACATGGTGATGAGGTTCATGTATTCAGCTAGATAGAAATGTCCGAACCGGATTGAGCTGTATTCGGTGTTATAACCGCCGGTCAGTTCTTGTTCCGCTTCAATCAGGTCGAAGGGGGTACGACCGAGTTCGGCCGTGGCCGCAATCAGGAAGACCACAAAGGGCACAATTCCGGTGACAATGATGTTCCAATTGGGGAAGAAACCTAGGAAACCTTCACCGGCTTGCTTGACCACAATGTCGTGGGTGGAAAGACTGCCAGAGATGAGCAGCACCGACACCAACGAGAGGGCCAACGCCGCTTCATATGAAATTGCTTGAGCAGTAGCTCTAATTCCCGATAGCAGCGGGTATTTAGAACCCGACGACCAACCTGCCAGCATTGTTCCGTATACGGCTACCGAAGACATGGCTAAGAGAAGCAAAAAGCCTATGGGTGGATCGGCCAGTTGGAAATACGTGTCGTGACCAAACCAGCTGACCACGCCACCTTTATCTTGAAAATTACCGCCGAGTGGCACAATGGCGAAGCTTATGAAGGCGGGCACCATGGCCAGCAGCGGCGCCAAAGCGAACATGAAGCGATCGGCTTTCGAGGGCACCAAGTCTTGTTTGAAAATTAGCTTGATGCCGTCGGCCAGGGTTTGTAGTAAGCCCCAAGGACCGGCCTGATTTGGACCAACCCGGTTTTGTAAGTCGGCAATGACTTTGCGCTCGAACCAGATCATCAAAATGACCGAACCAAGCATTATGCCAAAGGTAATAGCGGCTTTGAACAGCACTATTAGTACTTCGGCTAGGCCAATATCACCCGCCAGCAGTGGATCACCAAACACTTACAAGACCTCTACTCGTACATCGGTGGCCACAGAATTCGAGCTGATCAAGGTAGTGGCTCGATCTCCAGGCTGGTTTAGCAACAGCACAGCTCGACCTCGGGGAACAGTGGTTTCGGAAGTGACCGACACCACAATACTGCCAACCTCGGAACGGAGGCGTACTTGAGCACCATCCACAACCCCCAGCTTGTCGAAATCTGCTGGGTAAAGTCGCAGTTGCGCTCCAGGCAACAGACCGGCAAGGGAATGTGAGTGAGCCGTTAATGTGCCCTGATCGTACATCTTCTTCACCGTCACCAGCCGAAGCGCGTAGGCATCAATTGGTTGTGGGCTAAGCGATGGCACCGGTCCGCTAAGGGCTATGAGAGCTGGCTTCGTCGCTTCTTCCGACAGAACCCGGGCATCGCCGGTCTCATCGGCCTCGTCTGTCTCCTCGGCATCAGCTTCGGTGGTCTGAGCGGTAGGTGAACCTTCTTCGCTCGCGGCTTCTAGGGCCTCAGCGTCGCCGACGTCAATGGAATCGGTATCTGCTGAATCAGTTTCGTCAGTCGGTGTTACGACAGTTTCTACGACCTGTGGAAGTGGTACCACCACACCGTCGCTATTGGCCGCTTCAGCCAGCATTTCTGCGCTTAGGCCAGCATGAACTGGCGAAACGCTAATGATCTCATCCCAAATCTCTTCGGAAGACTCGAAACCAAGATCGGCACCGAGTTTAAAGGCCAACTCGGCCGCAACTACCCAGTCGCTTTGAGCACTTCCGGGGGCCGCCACTCGTTGGGCCACCCGGCTAACACGGCCCTCGAGATTAGTGGTGGTGCCATCGACCTCACCGAAACCGGCCGCTGGTAACACTATGTCAGCTTTGGCGGTCGATTCAGTAAGGAAACGGTCGAGCGAGATGATGGTGCGCGCCCCGGCCATGGCCCGAGCCGCTAAATCGGCGTCCGGGAAATCAGCCAACGGATCGGCACCTAGAAGAACAAGCGTGTCGATGCGGCCTTCCGCAGCGGCGTTCAGTATTCCAGTGGTGTCGAGACCAGGGGAAGCAGGAACGTTGTGCCAAGTTTGGCTTATCCAGTCTTTGCCATCCTCGAGACGAACTCGACCAGGTAGCACACCTGGAGCCAAACCCATATCGAGAGCGCCAAACACGTTTGAGCGCCACAATCCGGGCAAGAAGCGAGCTTCGGGCAGCGCCTCGTGCAGGAGGCTCACCGCTTCGGTGGTAACGCCAGCGGCTTCGGCCACAGAACCACGACCATAAACAACAGTCACCGGCCCGCCGTTTCGAATTAACTCACCAACACGGGCAATTTCTTCGCGGGACACCCCAGCGACGTCACTGTCGCTTCGGCCTTCGAGAATGGCACGAACCACTTCGGCGGTGTGCCCGGGAATTGGATGCACCGAAGCTGTTGCCAACTCGGTCAAACCAGTATCAGTCGGCGTAATTTCAATCAGGCGAGCACCATCGTTGGTGAGAGCGTGACGTAAGCGGATGTAAAGAACTGGCAACGTTTCTTTGGCGTCAGGGCCCAACACCAAAATGGTACCCCCGGGGAGGCACGCCTCATCGATAGTGGCGCGAGGTAGGCCTAGCACCACCTCGGCGGGCAGGCCGTCACCAAGTTGCGCGTCGACGTTGTCGGTGCCAATTACGCTTTTGGCGAGCTTGGCCCAAGCGTAGGCATCTTCGTTGGTGAGACGACTACCGCCGATCACCCCAATGCTGGCTGGCCCAGACTTAGAAATAGCCTCACTAATAGCGGTGGCCGCCTCGTCTAGGGCTTCGGCCCAACGCGCCGCCACGAAATTGCCTGAGCGGTCGCGCACCAGTGGAGTACGCAAACGGTCTTCATGGGAAATGTTTTCGTAGTTGAAACGGCCCTTATCACAGAGCCAACCCCAGTTCACAGGGTCAGAATCGACACCTTCGAGACGTAAAATGTTGTCGCGGGAAGTGTGCACACTCACCCGGCAGCCAACCGAGCATGTCTGGCACGTTGATTCTTCTTTGGCAATATCCCAAGGTCGGGCCTTGAACCGGTAAGGCGTGGCCGTCAGCGCCCCAACTGGGCAAATTTGCACGGTGTTGCCTGAAAAGTATGAGGCGAAGGGTTCATCGGGGAAGATGTTGATTTCGGTGAAGTTGGCCCGGCTCATGAAATGGATGAAGGCGTCACCAGCAACTTCATCAGCGAAACGGGTACAACGATCGCAATAGATGCAACGTTCACGGTCGTTTTCCACCAGCGGACTGATCGAAATTGGCTTTTCGAAGTGCCGCTTTTCTTCCACGAAACGGCTTTCGCCAGGACCGTGTGAATAAGCCTGGTCTTGCAGCGGGCATTCCCCACCCTGGTCGCAGTCGGGGCAATCGAGAGGGTGGTTGATTAGGAAGTGCTCAAGCATTCCTTCTTGCACTTGGCGAGAAAGTTCGCTTTCGGTGTCGACCACCATGCCCTCAGAAACTGGGAACATGCAAGACGGCATTAGGGCCATGCCACGGCCAGTGTCTACTTCAACAATGCACTGGCGACACTTACCTACCGGGGTCATGCGGGGGTGGTAACAAAAACGTGGAATATACGTCCCGTTTTGCTCGCAGGCATCAATGAGTTGTGTTCCAGCGGCTACTTCAACTGCTTTGCCATTGATCGTAATGTTAACCATGTCGGTCATGCCCGAACTCCAACGATGCTGACAGGAATACTGTTGAGGGTTGGCTCCGGACCATCTCCGTTCGCCGCCACCAGTGCCTCAAACTCATCAGGGAACAAAGTGAGTGCCGAGTGGATAGCGGTATAAGCCGACGGACCAACAAAACAAATGGTGGTCATCTTGAAGGGGAAAGGAGTGGCGGTGAGCCCAAGACGTTCACTCGAAGCATGAGGAAAATCGCCAGGGCAGATTGTTCCACCCACTTCGAAAAGCATTTTCAGGTCTTTGCGAGTGCCTTGACCGTTGACGATACGGGTGAGGATCCGCTCCAACCAGGTCGCACCCTCTCGACACGGCGTGCACTGACCACAAGACTCGTAGGCATAAAACCGCACCAAGGTCAGTGAAGCCGCTGGGATTTCAGTGGTTTCGTCCATGACCATGATGCCGGCCGAGCCCAACATCGAACCAGCTGCTCCAACTGGTCGCGATTCAAAGGGCATGTCGAGGTGCTCGGGCAAGAACCAGGGTGCCGACCCGCCACCAGGGACAAAGGTCTTGAGTTCATGGCCGTCGCGAATTCCTTGGGCGAAGTCTTCGCCGTAAAGGACTTCTCGGAAAGTGGTACTGCCGTTGATGATTTCGAAAACACCGGGGCGTTTCACGTGACCGGAAATTGCGATCATGCGAGTACCTGGCGAGGTTTCAGTACCAATGGCGGTGTAGGCCTCAGCACCGTTTCGAATGATCCAGGGCAGGTTTGAAAGGGTTTCGACGTTGTTGACAATGGTAGGTTTACCATAAAGACCGATGGCGGCCGGGAAGAATGGTGGCTTCAGCCGAGGTTCGCCACGGTTGCCTTCCAAACTTTCCAATAGGGCGGTTTCTTCACCCACCACGTAGGCACCAGCACCCCAGTGCAACACAATGTCGACAGAGAAATCGGTGCCCAAGATGTTCTTGCCGATGTAGCCAGCGTCATAGGCCTCGTTTAAGGCCGTGGCGACCCGTTCTTGGGCCAGCGCCATTTCTCCGCGGATGTATAGGAAAACCCGTGAAGCGCCTATGGCGTACGCCGCGATCAGGCATCCTTCAATGAGCTGATGCGGATCGTGTTGCAGCAACAGGCGGTCTTTGGCGGTGCCGGGCTCGGATTCGTCGCCGTTAACCACGATGTATCGCGGGTATACACCCTCGGGCATGAGGCCCCACTTCACACCAGCGGGGAAGCCAGCCCCACCTCGACCTAGCACGGTGGCGTTACGAATTTCGTCGTGCACCGCTGCCGGTGTCATGGCTAAGGCTTTCCGTAACGCGGCGTAGCCTTCGGTGGCTTCGAACCGAGTAAGGGTATGGGAATCTTCGTATTCAAAACGGCCAGTGACGACCTTGGGGCGGTCGCCAGCAAAGAAACCTGGAATGTGTGAATAGGTGCCTAGAGAAGCCGTCACTGCGCACCTTCCTCGGTGGTTTCATTAACGGCCATCCAGCTTTGTGGCTGGCTATCAAGCTCGGGGGCTAGGGGCCCTACCGCTCGTTCAGCCGGGATATGTTGGCGGTGTTGGGCCAAAGTCCCATGGTCGGGGAACTCGTCGCTCAAACGTCCCGCGGCCAAATCGTCTAGTAGCTGATCTAGTTCTTCCACACTGACGTGGTACCGATAGCGGTAGTTGACTTGCAGGGTAGGAGCTAGATTGCAGGCCGCCTGGCAGGCAGCACGTTCGATGGTGATTTGCCCGTCGGGCGTAGTACCGCCGGAGCGAATGCCAAGTTTAGTTTCAGCATGTTCGATCAGCTTCTCGGCACCCATCAACGCACAAGACATAGTGTCGCAAATGTTGACCACGTACCGACCAACTGGTTCGAACTTGAACATTTCATAGAACGAAGCGGTACCTAACACTTGTGCTGGCGTTACCTCAACCAACTCGGCTAGGTGCTTCATAGCATCTTCGGTGACGTAGCCATCTTGTTCCTGCGCCAGATGCAGCAGCGGAATTAGGGCTGATTTCTTACGTGGGTAACGGGAGAGGATTTCACGTGCCGTAACCAAGTTGGCGTCTGAGAGTCGGGCCATTAACGATCAACTCCCCCGAGGATGGGGTCAACAGATGAAATAATAGCGACCGCATCAGCGATGAAACGGTCCTTCATGAGGTGCGGAATAGTCTGCAAATTCACAAACGATGGTTCACGAATGTGCATGCGCATTGGTTTAGCCGAGCCGTCTGAAACTATGTAACAGCCCAGCTCACCACGAGGGGATTCTACAGCAGCGTATGCTTCGCCTTCCGGAACTTTGAAGCCCTCTGTAAAGATTTTGAAGTGGTGAATCAAAGCTTCCATTGATTCATCGATGCGGGCTCGCGGCGGCGGAGTCACCTTTTTATCTTGGACTCGATAATCACCTTTGGGCATGCCTTCGAGTACCTGGTGAACGATACGAATCGACTCGCGAATTTCAGCTAAACGAATCGCGTAACGATCAAACGAGTCGCCATGGGTACCAACGATGACATCGAAATCGATGGACTCATAATCGAGGTATGGTTCGTCGCGACGAAGATCCCAGGCGTAACCAGTGGAACGCAGCAGCGGTCCGGTAGTACCCAGCGCCAAGGCTTCTTCGGTACTGATAACGCCCACACCTTGTAAACGATTTCGCCAAATTGGCTGACCGGTGAGGAGCGTGTCGTATTCGTCGAGACGCGGTGGAATTAATTCGAGCAAACGCAACACTTCGCTGCGCCAACCGTCGGGAAGATCGGCCGCCACCCCACCAGGTCGAATGTAGGCGTGGTTCATTCGAAGGCCTGTTACTAGCTCGAAGAAACGCAAGACCTCTTCGCGCTCGCGCCAGCCATAAAGCATCATAGAAACGGCACCCAAGTCCATACCGTTGGTGGCCATGAACAACAGATGGGAGGCCATTCGGTTGAGCTCGGTCATGAGCATACGAATCCAAGTAGCTCGGGCTGGAATTTCTACACCCAGAAGCTTTTCCGTCGCCATCGAAAATGCCAGCTCGTTGAACATGGGACCGGCGTAATCCATACGAGTGACGTTGGTGGAACCCTGCACGTAGGTGAGGTCTTCGCCCGTCTTTTCCATACCGGTATGCAGATAGCCAATTACCGGCTTGGTGCGCAGAACCTGCTCACCTCGGAGTTCAATCATGAGGCGCAACACACCGTGGGTACTGGGGTGTTGTGGACCCATGTTCAAAATCATGGTGTCATCGTCGGCAACATTCTCAAGCTGGTAGGCCTGTGCTTCTGCTTCCGACATCCGCAACACAGCGCCGGAATCCCAGAGCTTCTTAATAGCAGCTGTTCGTCGCTGCGCTAATTCGGCAGCACCGTTAACATCCGTGCTTTGAATGGTGGTGTTCGTGCTCATGAGATCCGTTGCTTATCGGTGAGACGGGTCGCCCTTGAACTGCACTGGAATAGCGCCAATGCCGTAGTCCCGCCGTAATGGGTGTCCTACCCAATCTTCGGGCATCAAGATGCGTGTCATATCGGGATGATCTTCGAATGTAATTCCGAAGAGATCGTAAACTTCTCGTTCCAGGGCCTCAGTGCCAGGGTGAAGCTTGAATAGGCTGGGCACCGTCGGTTCCGTTTCACTAACTTGAACCCGCACCCGTACCCGGCGCCGCTCGAAATGGTTGATAAAGGAACTGACCACTTCAAATCGTTCGCCTTTAACATCAACCGGTAAATCTTTGCGCCCAGGGTGACGAAGATAGTCAGCAGCCGTTAAATCAATACACTGCAGGAAACCGTCATCTAAGAGTGCTTGTACTACGTCGAGGTATTGTTCCCGGCTGGGGTGAAGCACTGTTTCGCCACGGGGATGGGTTACCGGCGCTCCGTAAAGCTCTTCAGCTTTGGCTGGCTCCTCCACTAGTTCTTCAATATCTGGTTCAACCTCAGACATTGCTAGACAATCCTGCCACTGGCATGTTCTGTACTTGACCGTCGAGTTGTTCTACAACAATGCCTGCACCGGCTCCTTTTTCCGATCGGCGTCGCAGTAAACTACCCGTTTCAATTTCGTTGTGAAGCGTCAAGATCGCGTGCATCAGCGTCTCGGGGCCGGGGGGACACCCTGGCGCATAAACATCAACTGGTACGATCTGGTCAACACCTTGCACAATGGCGTAGTTGTTGAACATACCGCCGCTTGAAGCGCAGACTCCCATCGAAATCACCCATTTAGGGTCCATCATCTGGTCGTAAATTTGACGCAAGATTGGTGCCATCTTTTGCGACACCCGGCCTGCCACAATCATTACGTCGGCTTGGCGTGGTGAAGCACGGAAAACCTCCATGCCGTAACGTGCCAAGTCGAAGTGGGGGCCACCAGTGGCCATCATTTCAATGGCACAACACGCTAAACCGAACTGGGCCGGCCACGAGCTTCGTGCTCGAGACCAACGCACCACATCTTGAAGGCGGGCAGTTAAGAAGTTCTCTTCTAAACCACCGATGCCCTTATCGAGGAAACCACCGGAATTGCTCATTACGCGACCTCCTCACGACCTTCAGTCCCGACTCGGCGGATTGTACTCAGTGAAGTACGAGCAGGGTCTGTTGCCGCTGAGCGTAGCTGATCTTTCCGAGGTCCCCAATCAAGAGCACCTTTGCTGATCAGATAAACGAAAGACTCGAAGACGGCAAAGCCGAAGATACCAATAGCGACCAGGCCAAAGAGCGAAAGCCCACGGAACGTCGCGGCATAGGGGTATAGGAAGATGATCTCAATGTCGAACACCACAAAGATCATGGCCACCAAGTAAAACTGCACCGGAAAGCGATCGGGCGTAGGTTTTACCGGGGTGATGCCGCTCTCATACGGCGCGCCTTGTTGTAGGTTAGGTTTCGGCGGGTTCACTAAACGCGACATGGTCACGTTGATGATCCCAAAGAGCGCTGCCAGCGCTCCGATAACGACTAACGGAAGATATTGCCCCACTTGCCTTAAACCGCCAGCGGTTCTTTGCGAGCCCGGTTCTCGGCCTCCATCTTGTCACGGCGATGTAGAGCGTTGGCACCAATGCCGAACACGATAGTGGAGAAGATAGTGAGCGCAGCTGGCCGCAAGCGCAGATTCCCGAGGTCGCGCTCAAGAACCAACATAACGACTGGCGCATCGGGGTCAACCTCGGGACGAGGTGGAGCTTGACCCGGCTGGGTTGGCCCTTGGTCAATTACACCTTGCACTTCGACAACGGCGTAATGCTTGGGATGGGTTAGACGTAGGGTATTGCCGATCTTGTTACTAACCCGGTCAACCATCGAGTCGCTTGAACGCTTGGGCTTGCCACCGCGCTGCCAGACTTCCAAAATAATGTAGTCATCGGGCGACGTATAAGCCGGAGGATTACCACTGATCAGCTCGTCGGAAGCGACTGCTTGAAGTTCACCGAAAGCCGGGTCGCTTTCAGGTACAGGGGACCACTTCGCCAAGCTTGGATCTTCAGCAACCACTTCAATGTGTGCTGATTCAGGGCCGTTTCGAGCGATTTCGACCTCGCGCCAATGAGGGTCATTACCGACCCAACCGATGCCGTAGATCCACCACACCAGGCCCATGATGGCCATCCAGCCAAAGAGGCCCGTGATAGAGATGAGAAAACCGGTACGAGCACCGCTATTGGTTGCCACCAATAGGTACACCGAACCAACCAAAGCCACCACGCCAATGACAACGGCGAGGATTCCTCGAATGGTGGGTTCCCAGGCAATAGCCGCCAAGGTGAGCTGTATAACGCTATTCATTAGAGGCCTCGCTCGTATTCAACGACCGCTTCAATCATTTCTTCAGTGAGCGTGTTTTCGAAGGAAGGCATACGTCCCGTTCCTTGCCCGCCTACACCGTAACCAATGCCGTCTTCGGAACCCTGCGCCACGAAGTCAAAGTGGCTAGCGACTGATGGGAAACGATCAAGCAGGCCACCGCCACGCAACGAGAAGCCAGTGGTACCGCCACCGCCATCGGGGCCAGGGTCACTGTAAGACCAACCTGTGGTATGGCAGCGACCGCAAGAGTAGGTACCCGAGTCTTTACCGGAGTAGAGGCCATAGTTAAAGACTGCCTCGCCCAGTGAATCAAACTCGCCAGCCTCCAAAGAACGGTCGACCTCTTCTTGGACTTCGGCCTTCAAATCGTCGGGATCACGTTCAATAACATGGAGATAGCGAAGAATGTCATCAATTTGTTGAGTGGTCAGCGGACCACCACCAGGAGCACCCCAGGCAGCCATCGGCGTACCAGGACGGCCATAGTTCAGAATAAAGCGAAGCTCGTCGTCATCGAAACGCAAGGTCGCCGTGTTTAGGGCTGGGGCCATCCATTCAACTTGTGCTTGGAATTCGCCCTCATCGGTAAGAATGATGTGTTGACGCACGCCACCTTGACCAGCTGAGCCGTGACAGTCGGCGCAGCCCAAACCACCAGCGTCGGAACCAGCATAAAGAGCCTTACCGCGGTTGGCGAAGACCCCGTCATCGCCCTCGTTGTTTTCGATAGCGTTCGACTGCCGACCCGGTTCGGCCAACCAGTAGGTGGGCAAACCCACCGCCAGAATGGCCACGAACACAAGAGCCATCAACAAGACCCGGTCGAGAACCTTGCCTTCTAAATCTTCGTCGTCGTAGTACTGCTTGCGGTTCGGTGCCAATTCAAGCTCGGCACCAAGCTCAGGACGAGCTGAGCGGCTATTCATCCAAAAGAATGCCACTCCGGCTATGGCCAGTAGGCCAACCATTACTAGGCCGAAGGATTTTTGCGTTGAGGCAAAAATCAGCCCGAATGAGGGGTTAGTCACAATGAACCTCTCCAAGTACATGTGGACGCATCAGATACAGTGTGGGCCTTCGGCTTCTTGACCGGTGGTGTTAGTGCCGATAGGTGGTCCGGCAATAATTGCGCCGGTGTCAACTACAAAGTTGCCGCCATCAACCGACATGGCGAAGCGATCCATACCCCGAGGTGCGGGACCACCCTTCTTTTCGCCGACGCGGTTATAGGTAGAACCATGGCAAGGGCATTCGAACCACTGAGACGTGGCGCATTCAGGGACCCGGCAGCCAAGGTGAGGACAGGTTTGCCACAATGCGATAAGGCCTGCCTCCATACCGGCGAGCTCGGGTGCCGAATACGCGGCTCGAGCTTTCTCGAGTGCTGCTTCGGGATAGGCAGTCACCCACATGCGGCCTTCTGGAACGTAGAAGAAACCATTGCCGGCAACAACCGCTTGTTTGACTTCATCAACCGGACCAAGGTTGATGGCAGAACCGAAACCACCCGTGCCCGAGGGCCACAGGAACGCTACGACTGCGGTGCCAAATCCACCGAGGCCGAGGCCCATGAAACCGATAATGCTGCGGTTCAAAAACTGACGACGGGAAACCCCAACTTGTTCGACTTCTGGTGCTACCCAAGGTGTAGGCGCAGCTGGAGCGACAACCTCAACCTCAGTTGAGGGGGCCAACGCTTGGCGTTCGTATTTACGACCGCCGAGCTGTTCTTCAGAAGTGGTGCTACGGCGCGAACCTTGCTTGTCGCGCTTGCGGGTGGTGGATGAAAGCTGACCGGTGGCCAGGCCGCTGTCGCGACGTGAACCTGCGGCAATCAGACCAACGCCCGCCAGTACGACGAGAACGACTATGGCGATAATAACTATTGGACTCAACCGATGCCTCCGGTTACAGCTCGAAGAAGAGACCGTCGTTCCACGGGAACACAAAGTTGAACCCAGGACCACGGAAGAAGGAACCAATAATCGTCAAGACCGCCCAGAACATCAAGTGAACCGTCATTAGAGAAATCGCGAACTTTCGATCCTCGGGTTTATTGGACGGGTTCTTGTCGATATAGGGCGCCAAGATAAGTAAGAAGATACCCATACCAGGGATTGTCACACCCGCCACCATGGGGTGGAACATGGTTAGGAGTTCCTGTAGACCGAGGAAGTACCAAGGGGCCTTGGAAGGGTTAGGTGTTTGGTTGAGGTTGGCCAACTCAAGCAACGGGGCGTTTACAAATATCGAGAAGATAAAGATAAACGTGAGCATGGCCAGAGCCGCTACGAACTCGATCGCCAAGAGGTGAGGCCAGGTGTGCACCTTGTCGGTCGGCTTGGCCTTAACATCTTGAATTGAGCCAGACTTAACAACGGTTAAGAGACGCTGAGTATGACCGCCTGGGCCAGTACCTACCGGACCAGCAGGCGCCGCAGGTACGGCTGCACCAGCAGCTGCCGCAACTGGCGCCGGTGCCGTGGCCACACCACCGCCACTTTGGCGATCTTTTGCAGCACGACTGCGCTCTAACAAATGGGCTGGGATGCGGCTATCACCGGCAGGTGCCGCCGCAGCCGCGGGAGCTTCAGCGGCCGGTGCCGCATCTCCTCCACCAGCTTTTTTAGCTTCGGCCTTCGCGCGTGCTTCTTCAGCTCGCTTGCGAAGGTGTTCGGGAATCTCCGTCATGAGTTCCTCTCTCGGCTTCGACCTATAAGGGGCCGGAGATGCCTCCGTCCTTTCGTACTCGCCAGAAATGGATTGCCATAAATATGACAATCACGAACGGCAGCATCAGCACGTGTAATACGTACCAACGAATTAATGTGTCAGAGCCGATCTCAGATCCACCCAGCAACACAAATCGCACCTCGCTACCGAACACCGGGGTATACCCCATCATGTTGGTTCCCACGGTTACCGCCCAGAGGGCCAATTGGTCCCACGGAAGCAAGTAGCCGGTAAAGGAAAGCAGCAGGGTAAGGGTGAGCAGGATTACACCAATCACCCAGTTGAACTCACGGGGAGGCTTATAAGCCCCATGATAAAAGACTCGTGCCATGTGCAAGAAGACCGACATCACCATCAGGTGAGCGCCCCATCTGTGCATGTTTCGTACCAACAAACCAAAAGTCACCGAGGTTTGCAGCGCGTACATGTCGCTCCAAGCCTGGGCGGCTTCGGGGCGGTAGAAGAACATCAAGAAGATGCCCGTTACCGTGAGCAGAATGAACAGGAAAAAGCTCAATCCACCCAAGCACAAAGTGTAGCTAACCTTCACTGCGTGCCGCTTCACCTTCACGGGATGAAGGTGATACAGCACGCTGTTCATGATCACATAAGAACGGTTACGGGGACTATCGGTGTAGCCCTTACGAAAAATGGAGCCCGGCCGGAAGATTGAACTCCAAGCCTGAGAGCCTTGGACCTTGTCGGTCAGCTCGCTCATTTTGTCTTGCATCGAGGTGGCCACTAGGCGATTACTCCCTCACTAATCCAGTCTTATTCAACCCAACCGCATCCCATAGCCATAACCATGGGCGTTGTCGCGTTGATGTAGATCGCCATTCGGGTCTGGGTCTCCGACCTTCCCCATGATGATTACGCCAGTGGGGCAACGATCAACGCACAATGCACAACGAGTGCACACGTCGTCATCAATGGTGAACATTGCATGATCACTAGGGTCAAGACCGGGTGCTTCAGTGCCGATAGCTTCGGCTACTGAGGAGGTCTTCACCAAGTGGATGCACTTCCACGGGCAAATATCGACACAGCCTTCGCACAGAATGCACTCGGACTGGTCAATGTGAATGAACTGCTTCGGCTTTACAGCCGCTGACAGCCAGGCCGCGTCGACCTCCTGAAGGACATAGTCGTCACGGAACTCCGGCATTGGCGGGTTGGCTTCGGTACGGGCCATATCACGCTCCCTTCACTAAGGGACGACCGTAGCGTGAGGTTTCGACCTCTGAAACCTTCTTGGAGCCACGTTTTTGCCACATAACCCAAAGTGCCACGTTGGCCACCAACATCACGCCATAAAGGCCCACCGCAATAATGTCGCGAATGACCATGTAGGAGATCTCTACGGGTAGAGCATCAATGATTCCACCCGGTCCAGAGATAAGACGATCGGCCCGCCAGTTCCATTCGTTGTCAGCCAACATCAGCCACTGGTGGGGCACAATTCCGTAGGCCCAAAAGAACAAGAAAAAGACGTAGACCGAAGCCACCATCGCTTCACCCCAAGTCAATGGTGTACCTACTGGGCGACGCTTCATCATCGGGAATATGGCGGCCGTCACGACCAGCATTACCAAGATTGAAGCAATAAATGCGACCATCGAGTAGGCACCTCCTCGTGAATTCTCTCACAACCCCACTGAATGCGGGGAAAGCTAGCTAGGTCCAAAAATGTCTAGCACGATTAGCTGAGCTGTGGCACATTTAGCACGAATCAGATTCCGATTTCTGTCACCCGCAACAATCAAACTACGTCTTGGCTTGGCTTAGAGCGCTAGATTCCGCGTAGAGTGACGAATTATCCAACGCAGTTGTAATAGCGTGTGTTGGCGTTCATCTTTCGCGGAGGACCTTCTTGACTGAGATTCCTGAGCACCTGCTTCAGCGCTCACGTGACCGACGCGCCGCCCTCGGTCTTGGGGGAGGCGGTGAGGCAACCCCGGCCGCCCCAGCAGCGGCACCGGCAGCCGCGCCTGCAGGCCAGGCCGTCGCAGCCACCGCAGCAGCACCGGCAGCCGCACCAAAGGCTTCCGCGGCCGAGCCGGTTGTAAAGCCACCCGAGCCCGACCCCCATTACGTCGAGGCCTCGAAACGTCGTGGACGTATTCCAGTTTGGGCTATGCCAGTTATTGCGGGCTTGTTCTTTTGGGTTCCTGTATATATCGGCACCTTGGAACTACCGCCCCAAGAAGGCAACCCAGTAGTCGACGGGGAACAAATCTTCGCAGCCACCTGTGCTGGCTGTCATCCGGGTGGTAACGCCGGGGCCGGTCGCCAACTCAACAACGGCGAAGTTGTTAAAACATTCCCTGACTGGCGTGACCAAGTTGAGTTCATTGAGCTAGGCACCAACGCCTTTGACGGTGAGGTCTACGGTGACCCCGACCGTGAAGGTGGAGCGCACGAAGGTCGTAGCTTTGGTTTCATGCCTCCGCAGTCAGTAGCCCATGGTGGCGGCCTAACCCGCCTGGAAATTCTGCAAGTGACCCTGTACGAGCGCAGTGGTTTCGTAGGTGGCGAACCGCTTGAGGACTCGGAGCTCTTGGCCTACCTAGAAGCACTAGCCGAAAGCGGTGAAGAGCTTCCCGAAGAAGGCGACCTGCCCGATCTCTTAGGCACTGGCGAATAGGCCTTAGCAAACGACCGTCTGAAGTTTTAGCCAAAACTTAAACGCCCGGGTGATGCTTAAACGCCACCCGGGCGTTGTTATTTGTGCATGGCAATTTGGCCAATCAGCATCAACCGAACGACCCAATTAGTTTTTAGGATTCGCCCAATAGGTCGGAACGACGCCGGTAGAAGGAAAGAATCTGTAGTTCGACCGCCAGATCTACCTTCCGAACCAACACGTTGTTTTCAACGTTAATCAGAGCTGGTGAGAAATTTAAGATCGAACCAATACCGGCAGCCATCATTCGATCGGCCACCATTTGGGCCGACGCAGCAGGGGTAGCGATAATTCCGATGGCGATGCCCTTGTCGTTTACCAGCTCGGGTAAACGGTCGAGGTGGTTGACCACAACCCCCGCCACCGAGGTGCCCACTTTGGCGCTATCAACATCGACTAAGGCACCTACCGGAAAACCTCGATCGGTAAAGCCACCGTAGTTGGCCAGAGCTTGTCCAAGGTTACCAACGCCCGCAATCACAACGGGCCAGTCTTGGGTTAAGCCAAGTTCACGACTCACTTCATAAAGCAGTGATTCGACTTCATAACCCACGCCCCTGGTCCCAAAAGAGCCCAAGTACGAAAGATCTTTGCGAACCTTGGCAGCATTAACTCCGGCTAGCTCGGCTAGATCACCCGAAGAAATTGTTGGCACCCGTTCTTCAGCCAAGCTGATTAAACACCGAAGATAAACCGGTAGACGGGCTACGGTAGCCTCTGGGATTCTCCGCTTCTGGTCCACCATAAGAGGCAAGTTAGTTGGTTGGTGCAATTTTTCACAAAGTACACAGCGCTAATAAACCTTCTAGATCAACGGTTTACTTATGGATCCAGTGATTTTGGCGGATGGAATCAGCCGATCGTTCCCATCGGGAAGAGCACTCGATAGTTTGAGTCTTCAGGTAAACCGGGGAGAAGTACTAGCGTTGCTGGGCCCCAACGGCGCTGGGAAAACGACCACGGTGCGAATTTTGAATGGCGTGCTGGCCCCAGATTCGGGCGAGGCACTAGTACTAGGGTTGAACCCACTTCGTGAAGGAGACGAGCTTCGGCGACGTACCGGGGTACTCACCGAAAATGCTGGATTAGACGATCGCCTAAGCGCCCGTGAAAACCTCGAATTCGTAGCTAGGGTGCGCGGCTTCACGAAAGCAGCAGCGGGGCTTAAGGCCGCCGAAGCCCTGGAACGCTTTGGTTTAGCTGACCGCGCTGACTTCCCTGTCCAAGGGGCCTCAACCGGTCAACGAAAGCGTTTAGCTCTGGCACGGGCACTGATCCACGATCCTGAAGTTTTGTTCTTAGACGAGCCGACATCTGGGCTTGACCCGGCCGCTACCCGAGAGGTGATGGCCCTGATCTCGTCTCTCGCTCAACAAGATGGCCGTACGGTGATTTTGTGTACGCATTTCTTGGGTGAAGCAGGCCGACTGGCGGACCGCATGGCGGTTCTCTACAAAGGCCAACTTCAAGCCATCGGACGGCCCCAAGATTTAGCTAGTGAGATGTGGCCCGGCATTCCCGCACGCATTGAGCTATCGCGCCCCGCAGACGCTCGTGTGCTTGGCATTGTGCGCCGTGTAGAGGGAGTTTTAGAGGCGCTGTCTACGGATGAGGGGCTTCGGATTGAAAGCACCCACCATGATGTCTTGTCCCAGGTAATTGCGGCCCTGTTACGCGCCAAGATTATGGTCTACGCCGCGATCCCCGACCCCTATAGCTTGGAAGACGTTTATTTCGCCATTGAAGCTCAAGCTATCGCCAATGAAACCTTGCCCGAGAGTGAACAACCAATAAAGGTTTCGACAGCCGCTCATCACGACCGCCAGGTGGGAACGACATGACCTTCACACCCCGACACCGAAGGTATACACCACAACAGACCGGTGTTCCCCGCCCCAACTGGAATGCCATCCGAGCGGTCATCCACAAAGACAACCTGGCCATACGACGTTCGAAGGCTGTCATGATTCCAATGCTGGTGGTACCCACCATATTGTTGGTGGTCGTTCCATTTCTCATAGGCCTTACGGCGCGCGGTAAGGATGCTGGGGTTGAGAGCATGCTGCGGGCACTGCCTTCAAACCTCACTGCGCCCATAACGTCATTGCCCGAAGCCCAACAGTTGCTAGTGCTGATTAACGGTTATCTTCTAGCGCCGCTGTTTCTGATTGTGCCGCTAATGGTGTCCTCGGTGTTGGCCGCCGACGCGTTCGCCGGGGAAAAAGAACGTCGCACCATGGAAGCCCTCCTACATTTACCAATCTCGAACCGTGACCTTTTCATCGCCAAGCTTTTGGGGGCCTTCATACCAGCCGTTGCGATCTCTTGGATTGGCTTTGTGGTCTTTGCGGTCGTTACTAATGCCGTGGGCTGGAGTGTGATGCATCGCATCTTCATTCCCACCAAGTTGTGGACCGTGGTGATTCTGTGGGTAGCACCCGCGGTGGCGATGCTTGGCTTGGGCGTGATGGTACGGGTCTCGGCACGAACTCGAACCACTCAGGAAGCCAACCAGCTGGGCGGAGCAGTGGTGTTACCGTTGATCTTTTTAGCGGTTGGCCAATCGACCGGGCTGATGCTTTTAGATCTGCCCGTGGCCTTGGCGATTGGCGCGGTGATTTGGGCGGTGGCGTTATGGCTTGTCGTTCGAGGGGCTCGCCTATTCACCCGAGACAAGATTGCTACTCAGGTTTAACCAGCGCTGTACTGCCATTTCGTTAACACCGGTTGGGCCAAAACCCCCGCAAGTTAGCGGTTTCAGCGACCTGGGTACCGAGGCGCAAGACTTAACGAGCTAAAAAGAACAGCTGCAGAACCGCGGCGCTAAGTAATGCCACCAACAACAAGGCCAGAATTAGTACCGTACCCGGTCGCATTAGGCGCCAAACCCCCGCAGCTCAACCTTTACACTCGGAGCGCTGTGACTAGGGTTAGCCTCATCGAAGGCTTCTATTCGGACAGCGTCAGAATCGCCCAAGCCCAAGTCGGCGGCCGCCGAAGCTTGATCGAGCACTAATGCGATCAAGCCATAGGAATCCACTAGGAATCCAAGTCGGCCGGTGGTCAGTTCACTAAAGGTTGAGACCTTATAGGCGCTGCGTTCGATATCGCCCACGACCACTCGAATGGCCTCGCCGTGGGCTTCCAAATCTTCCGGGCCCAAGTTCAACTGAACGTTGCCATATTGGTCAATCCAAAGCACTTCTGCTTCAAGCCCACCGTTTTCTTCCCGAGGCAGAGGAATAAGACTAGGTGTCAGCAAGTTTGGATCGAGCTCGGGGCCAAATTCTTCCAGCGGCACTCCCGAGGACAAATAAGCGGCCACCGGAGCGAAGATGTCGCGGCCAGCAAAAGTTGGTCCAGGAGCTTCGAAATGATATTCGGTGTTGGTTAGTTCTACGGCTCGACTGGCACCGCCAACCATGGCCACAGCCGGGGCTAGGAGGCCGTTGTCGGGGCCCACCAGTATTGATGTGCCGTTCCCAACCTCAACCGCCACCGCTCGACGTTTGCCACCAACTCCAGGATCAACAACGCCAAGCACAATGCCCGGCGCCAGGTATTGGGCAGCACGTGCCAAGGCCAACGAGGCCGCACGAACGTCGAAAGGGGTGATCTCGTGGGTGACGTCAATAACCCCAGCACTCGGAGCAATTTGGCGTATGACCGAATGCACTACACCCACAAACTCGTCGCGGGTGCCGTAGTCCGACAGAAATGAGATGGTTTGGTAGCGCTCGTCCATGTCTCTTTGACGTTATCGGTTTTCGCCCAGTTCCCGCGAACGCGACGCGGCAGCCATGACTGCTTCGATAAAGGCACTGCGAGTGGCGTGTTCTTCGAGCGCACGTAACCCTGCGGCGGTGGTACCACCGGGTGAGGTGACCGCAGCGCGGGCCTCGGCTGGTTCATCAAGGGTTTCGGCCAGCAACGTAGCGGCACCAAGCACTGTTTGGATCGCTAGCCGTGAGGCGGTAACTCGTGGAATTCCAGCCAGTACCCCACCTTCTATCAACGATTCAATCATTAGGAACACATAGGCTGGCCCCGATCCGCTAAGGCCGGTGACAGCGTCGAGCAAGGCTTCGGGCACACGTTCCACGGTGCCTACTGAAGCCAGAATCTCCTCTGCCCACTTAAGGTCGGATTCATTGGCGATAGTTCCTGGAGCCAAGGCCGAAGCACCTTGGCGGACCAGCGCCGGTGTGTTCGGCATGGCACGAACCACCGCAATTTTATGATTGGTCGCTTCTTCAAGAGCCTTGGTGCTGACCCCTGCCGCAATAGACAGAACTCGGGTTACACCAGCCTCGGCCAGTGTGGTGGAGGCAGCGACAATGTCAGCGGGTTTAACCGCCAAAACAGCAGCTTGGGCCGAAACCGGCTGCGACGTTACAGTTACGCCAGGAAATTCGGTTTCCAGTTCGTGCCGTCGATCGGCCAGAGCCTCAAGTACCGCCAAATCTTGGGGTTTGATCGAACCGTGAGCAAGCAGACCACTGATTAATGCGGCACCCATCTTGCCGCCACCCACGATTAGAAGTTCAAACATTCTTAAGAGTCTAGACCACCTGCGATAACCGCTAGGCACAGAGTCGCCGCCATAATACCAGCGACCACAAACACCATGCCGGTGCTCATGACGGCCATTCCGGCACCCGCAAGCAGCGGTCCGATTGACTGGCCGGTTCGAGCAGCACCCATGTGAACCGACATGACCGCACCACGAGTAGCTTCAGGGGTAGCCTCAGCTACTAAATCGGTGAGGGTTGTTAAGAGCCATGCTTCTCCAAGGCCATAAACCACCGCCGCGACGGTGAGCATCCACAAGGCGTTGGTGAGACCAATGAGCGGGTAGGCAACGGCGAAAAGGGCGAAGGCCGCGGCGGCAATGCGGTAAGCGCTAAAGGCACCCCGTAATCGGCCTACGGTGAGTGAACCAATGGTGCCACCAATGGCAGGCAACGCAATGATTAAACCTCGCTGGGTGGCACTCATGCCGAAATCTTCTTCCAGGTGCACCGGTAGCGCGGTTAGGAAGAGCCCGAAGATCATAACGAAGGTGGCCAACGCCAAAACAATAGGAATCAGTACCGCTTTGTAGCGCACTACGGTGGCCGCTGCCGCCAGTTGTTCACGAATGGTGGAGGTACCGTCGGTCGGTCCGGGACCTAAGCGTTTCATCACCACCAAAGCCGTGATTATGGCTAAGGGGTATGGCGCGAAGGCTAGGCGCCAACCTCCAAGGTCGGTTAGGAAGCCGCCGAGGAAGGGCAAAACAGCTAGTGAAACGGTGAGAATGGCCGAGTTATAACCAAACATTTTGGTTCTTTCTAAGCCTTGCCAATGATCACCAATCAAAATATTGGTGAGGTTAATCAGGCCGGCAGAACCAATACCTTGGCCGAAACGAGCAGCAATCAGCCAGGTGAAGCTGGGTGCAAATGCCCCCATGAGACCAAAAAGGCCAAAGGCCACCAAACACGGCACCAACACGGCGCGTCGGCCATAACGGTCAGCGAAAATGCCCACAATCGGTGCCACTAAAATTCCCGGCACACTGGCCGCAGCTACCAGAATTCCCGCGGCGCTGTCGGGTCGGTGGAAGTCTTCCAAAATGTTGGGGATACCAGCGTTCGGCAAGGTATTTGCCAAAATACCGGTGACCGTAATGGCTGCTATCAACGAGAAGCTGGGCCGCTGTGTGTGGCTTTCATGCCTTTGGGTTGAACTTGGAGGGTTAGAGCTGCTCACAGCCACTTCCCCGATGCCCGTGGTGCCACTGACCCTCCAGGTTCAGAGATTAAGTTAACATGGCAATTCATGAAATGCAATGAAAAGCCACTATTTCTTAAAATGGGATGCGAAACCGATCCGTAACGCAGGCCGGAAAGCTTGTTCTACCGTCACATACAACAAGCCCAAAATATGATCGAGCGACCGCTTCCCAATAGACCCGATTGGAATAGCACCCTGTAGGAAAACGGCGTCTTCGGCACCGATAGCAAAAGCCGCGCCCACCAGTTTCAAATTACGCCTCAACAAGTGCTCGTAAAACTGCGCATGGTTCTCTTCTGGAGCTGGCATCACATAGGTCTCGTAATGCAGCGAGCGTTGGCGCAGCGTCAGCCAAATAGCAAAGGTATCTTTTTCTTCGCCGAGTAACCGCACATACCAAGGTCGATAATCGGCATCAACACGGTCCACGGCCGCCACCACAGGGTTGTTGGCGAGCTCACCTGAAAGCCAGGCATCCACAAAAGCTTCCGCTTGGGCCAGCTGTTCGGGGCTAGCGGGCGGATCATCGCTGTAGGGGTCCTCATCCGACATCTAGGGGTGGTTCCTTTCAAGGGCACAGCGCTACAGCAGCGTTGTTATATGGCGCAATCTACAGGTTGCCGTGAAGCGATGTCGGCATAAAGGCGTCGCAAACGCGCCGCTGTGGTCGACCAGGTATAACTCTTTGCCAACTGAACCGCGTTCTTTGACATTTCATCGGCAGTGGCGGCATTGCCCAGGATTTCGGCAACACAAGTGGCAAAATCGCCTGGGTCACGACTATCGACCAATCGACCGGTCACACCATCAATCACCAAGGTCCGTAAACCGCCTACATCTGAGGCCACCACTGGGGAACCGCAAGCTGCCGCTTCGAGCGCCACCAAGCCGAACGACTCGGACCGGCTGGGCACGATTGTCACATCGGCTGCTCGGTAGTAGGTGCTTAGCAGGTGATGGGGTTGTGGGTCTACAAAACGAACACGATGCGCAACACCCAGGTGTTCGCTTAGGGCTTTGACCCGTTGCAACTCGGAGTGGCCCTCGGGACCACTTGGCCCGCCTACGACCACCAAAGTGGTGTTTTGATCGGGTAGACACGCTAAGGCGGCCACCGCTACGTCGAGGCCTTTCAGGGGCTGCACTCGCCCCACAAACAGCAGTACCGGCTGATCGCCTAAACCTAAAGCAGCGCGGGCCCCACGCTTATCACCAGGAGAAAAGAATGCATGGTCAACGCCAGGGGGCACAATTTCAACCCGTTCCGGCCGGGCGCCATACAGGTCGCTAAGTTCTTGGGCTTCAGCTGGGCTATTGGCCAAGATCATATCGGAACAGCCAATCACCGCCGTTTCGGCGTCTTCACGCCCACGCGGTTCCTCGTTGTCTCGCTCGGCCTTCACCCGGGCCAGGGTATGAAAAGTAGAGACCAACGGCAGACCTAAAGAGTGCTTAAGGTTGTGACCGGCCACCCCTGAAAGCCAGTAGTTGGCGTGCAAGGCGTTAACTGGACCGGCATGCAACAGATCACGTTTCACCCCGGCGGTGAACTCATCAACCACACTTGGCAGTTGTTCTTTCGCTAACTCGGGTGGCCCTGCATCAATGTGCACCACTTCAAAACCAGGTTCCACATGAACCTGAGTCGGCAGATCTTTCGCCCATCTACGCACATAAACTCGAGACGCTACGCCGGCCTGAGCCAACGAGCTTGCCAGCTCTCGCACGTAAACGTTCATACCGCCACTGTCACCGGTACCCGGCTGGGCTAAAGGCGAAGTGTGAAGAGAAAGAATAGCGAGGGTCTGCACGGTCAGATTAAACACCTAAGTTGTGAAAAATGTTCCGATCTTGGAACCAAACCTTAGTTTTGACGCTGATAGCGGGAATCAGTTTTCAATCGAGCCAACTGGTGATTCACCACTACGAAAACGCCGGGCTAGTTCATGTCCGAGACCGTCGATGATGTCATGTAGCTTACGGCGTGCGTCGGAAATTTCACGTTCTAGCTCTTCGGCTGCGGCACATAGCGCCACGATTTCGTCTTCTTGCAGCTCGCCCAATGCGACAAGGCGCGACGTAGGCAACACCTCATCCACCATCAAGGTCAGATCGTCAGGAATTTCGGGCACTTCAAGACTGCTGGGCGGCCGATTTGAACCGCCGGCAACATGGGTTTCGAAAAGGATGTGGGGCAGGCGATTAATGATGTCGGAAACATCAGACGGTGAAGCTCCGCTGCGGCGATTGTTCAACTCGGAAGTGATGATGTCGAGCCGAACCTGAATCACCCGACGTAGATAAGAAATTGCTTCTTCGTTAACAGTGGCTTTGGAACGCAGTGCCCTCAGATTTTCTAGGTCTAATGCGCTGTATTCGTGAGGCCCCAATGAGCTCAGCATCTGGTCCAAAGCTGGTTGCATAGCTAGAAGGTTAGCGCCTCAAGCCACCCCAGCGGTGTGTAGACCGGCCCAGAACAAGACTAACCAAACTGGTGCGGCTACCAGATATGAATCTAAACGCCTCAAGGCCCGCGCATCGGCACCAGCGCGAGGCAAAATTGCGGATGCCACCACTTGACCAAGCGGAGCGGCCAAACCGGCCCCCATTGCAAAAACCAACAGCGAGTTGCCCTCAAAAGGAGCCGGTTCAACTACCAACAGTG
Source organism: Acidimicrobiia bacterium (assembly GCA_041676705.1). Classification (NCBI taxonomy): domain Bacteria; kingdom Bacillati; phylum Actinomycetota; class Acidimicrobiia; species Acidimicrobiia bacterium. The sequence continues at coordinate 159,263 of JBAYRL010000005.1, read as the reverse complement.
CTGCTGCCACCACCGCTAACGCCAGTAAGCCCGCAGCGGGGCCTTCAATAGGGTTCCCCGCCCCACTACCAACCAGGAAATCACCAACTTCATAGGCACTTATTAGCAACAACAAGCAAAAAGCGGCACCAATATCTATTTGATAGAGCGCCACCCATGTGGCACCAGCAAGACCCACGTTCAACCAAGATCGCACCATGGCCGATGCGCTAAGCAAGGGTGATGCAGCAGCGGTTGGCCGCCCCAGCTCGGCGACCACACTGGCAATAGCGAACACGATGGTCACACCGCCAAAGAGTTTCGGGTTAACCGCCGCGCTCAGCGGTAACATGCCCCCAAACGCTGCCACCACTACACGATTCGGGCGACGCCAGCGGGTTCGAAGCTGAGTTGAAATCTGCGCTGCAGCTAGAGCCGCCACCGATGCAATCAGCAGCGCGAACGGCCATAGTCCCGCCCAGATAGTCAGGCAAGCCACCACAAACCACGCGAAACCAAGCCGAACTCTCGGACCCTCAATGTCATACACGATTCCGAATCGTGATGATTCAACCTTTCGCTGGCGATAGCTCTTCGAAACCTTTCGTGGCGGCTTCGAGTTCACGTTTGGCTTGCGCTTCGACGTGGTTGGTTTGCGATGGTCTTGAGTATGGCTCTGGCCGCTGGAACTCATGCGCCTCCAGAAATTGGCGGCAAGATCGCGATCTCATCTTCGGCGCTAATTTCCTGGTGTAACTGGGTGGGTTCACCGTTGCACCACACCTGACAGGTTTCCAAAATCGCCTCGAAGTCAGCACCGAAACGGCTAACAGCCGCCTCTAGAACTTGGGCAACTGTGTCACCGTCAACTTTCGTCGTTCCCACACCAGCCGCTTCTCGAGCCGAAGCAAATAAACGCAACAGCGCCATGGCTTCTACCTTCCAATTAACCAATCAACAACGATCTTTATCCGGCTAGGTCGGTGTCCAAAAGCTCGAGGAGCACATTGTCACCCCAGTTGCCATCGGCGCGTCGTTCATAACGGCGCATTACACCAACTTCGCGGAAACCAACCTTTTGAAAGACTGCGATGGCACGCTCGTTGTTCACCGCCGGGTCGATAATTATCCGGTGGTGGCCCAAATCGTCAATCAGGTGTTTCACCAACAATAGAATGGCCCGCTGACCAATTCCGTGACCATAACGAGCCGGATCCACAAAGATGTCGATACCAGCGTGAAGGTAGTCGGGGTCATCTTGTTCGTAATACTGGATCATGCCCAGCAAGACTTCGGGTTGGTCTTCGGTAAAAATACCGAAGCTCTCGCCGTCGCCTTCCGCCACAATTTCATCAAGCACACGGTCATAGTCGTAACCCTCCCACCAAATCGCCACATCTGGGGTATTCAAAATGGCGGTCAGTGCCTGGGCGTCAGCTACTTGGAGGGGACGCAAAATCAATTGGTTTCCGCTGAGCATGGTGGTCATCTCTTTAGTCTCGCCGATTTCTACGGTTTTGGGTAACGTCGTTTGATGACTCGTCTTCTTTTAGCCCGTCATGGTCAATCAACCTGGAACGCGCAAGGCCGCTGGCAGGGCCAGGCCGATCCTCCGCTGAGTCAGCTGGGGCGCTTGCAAGCATTTCATGCCTCATCCGCCATTGGAACAGTAGATGTGATCATTTCCTCCGACCTCGAACGTGCCCATAACACGGCGTTAATTATTTCCGAGACCCTTGGGGTTGGCCCGGTTGTTATCGATTCCGACCTACGAGAAAGAAGCGCCGGAGAGTGGTCGGGTCTAACTCGTGCTGAAATCGAAGAGGCCTGGCCGGGCTACCTGGACGCTGGGAAACGCGCCCCGGGTTGGGAAGACGACCAGGTGGTTTTAACTCGATTGAGAATGGCCTTTGGTCGTATCGAAGAGCACTACCAGGGTGCCGAAATATTGGTGGTTACTCACGGCGGGGTTATCTACGCTTTGGAAGCTGACCTCGGACAACCGTGGGAACGCATCGCCAACTTAGGTGCACGCCAGGTTGAACTTGATGCCGGAAAAGTCACTCTCGGGGATCGTGTCACTTTGGTGAACCACGACGAGATCACGATCCCCGACCAAATTTAGCGGCCTGGCTACAACAGTTCTTGGCGAAGCTGGGCCGGACTTTTGGGTGAAAGTAAGCCGGGCGCGATATCAAATGGGGTGAACGCGCCGGTAGCACCGCTATCAGCCAAGCGGTGAGCGGCTCGGGCATAAGCTACCAAAACCGCTGCCGTAAACGACGGGTTGCTGGTCAGTTTCAGAGAAAACTCTATGGTTTGGGTGGCCGAATCTGCGGTGTGGCCACTGCGGATCACAAAGCCGCCGTGTGGCATGGCGGCGTGATCACGATCAAGCTCAGCCTGTGAGATGAAATGCACGGTGGTGTCGTAATCGGCGAAATAGGCTGGCATATTGACAATGGTCTGCTGCACCGCATCGGCATCAGCACCCTCGGCCAGCACCACGTAACATTCCCGAACGTGTTTTTCACGGGTCGAAAGCTGGGGCCGCTCGCCACTTCGAGCACGATCCATGGCGCGTTCAGACGGAACCGTGTATTGCACGGCATCGGCGACGCCGTCCACGCCTCGAACAGCCGCCGAATGCCCTTGGCTTAGCCCTTTTCCCCAAAACGTGTAGGTATCACCTTCAGGAAGGATGGCTTCCCCAATGACGCGATTCACCGAAAAAAGCCCCGGGTCCCAGCCGGTCGAAATTATGCCCACATGGCCATGCTCTTTGGCAGGTTCATCAACACTTTCAAAATAGGCGGGGATATTAGCGTGGGTATCGAAGCTGTCAACGGTGTTGAACCAGCGCACCAGCTCGGGGGTCTGAGTCGGCAGATCACCGCTGGAGCTGCCACACAGGATGGCTACATCTATGGTCCCCTCGGCAGCGAAACGTTCAAGCTCGGTCATTTTGTACACCGAAACCGTCTCGCCAACGGTTTGCACCGCGGCCGGATCACGCCTGGAAAACACCCCCTGCAACTCCAAGTCGGGGCTTTGGCTGATGGCCAGTTCCACCCCTCGGCCGAGGTTGCCATAGCCAACAATTCCCACACGAATCTTTGTGTCCATCTGTATATGTTGCCCAACTGAGGCATTATCAGTGAACATGAACGCGCCTCTATCTGACTTTTTACCGTCACCAAACCATGGGGCCGACCCTGATTTACTGCTCGAGGCTTTCACCGAATGGTCGGAAACTCGGGGCCTCACGCTCTACCCGGCCCAGGAAGAGGCCATCCTTGAAATATATTCGGGGTCCAACATCATTTTGGCCACCCCAACTGGCACCGGTAAGTCATTGGTGGCCTTAGCGGCTCATTTCGCGGCCCTGGCACAAGGAATGCGCACCTTCTACACCGCTCCCATAAAGGCGTTGGTATCCGAAAAGTTTTTTGCGCTCTGCGACGAGCTAGGTTCGGGAAATGTAGGCATGATGACCGGCGATGCTGCCGTCAATGCCGAAGCTCCGGTGATTTGCTGCACCGCTGAGGTACTGGCCAATCTGGCGCTACGCGAAGGCGAAGGGGCCGAGGTGGCCCAAGTTGTGATGGATGAATTTCACTACTATGCCGAAGCTGACCGCGGTTGGGCCTGGCAAATACCGCTGCTTTGTTTACCCCAAGCACAGTTTATTTTAATGTCGGCCACCCTGGGCGACACGAAACGCTTCGAGGATGATCTCAGCCGTCGAACCGGCTACCCCACCCGCACCATCACCAGCGCCACACGTCCCGTGCCGCTCACTTACGAGTACCGTCACACCGCTCTGCACGAGACCATAGAAACTTTGTTGGAAACCAACCTAGCCCCCGTTTATGTGGTGCATTTCACGCAGGCATCGGCGGTCGAACGAGCACAGTCGTTGATGAGCATCAACATGTGCACCAAAGAAGAAAAAGCGGCTATTGCAGCCGCTATTGGAGAGTTTCGTTTCAACCCCGGATTTGGTAAGGCTCTTTCTCGCTTTCTACGACACGGTATTGGGGTGCACCACGCCGGTATGTTGCCCAAGTACCGCCGTTTGGTGGAACGCTTGGCCCAAGACGGGCACCTCAAAGTCATCTGTGGCACCGACACCCTCGGGGTTGGCATCAACGTGCCCATTCGTACCGTGCTGTTCACGCAACTAGCCAAATATGACGGCGTGAGTTCAAGAATTTTGACGGCACGAGAATTTCACCAGATCGCTGGGCGAGCTGGTCGGGCCGGTTTCGACACCATTGGATATGTGTGGGCACAAGCACCTGAACATGTAATTGAGAATGAAAAAGCGGTTGAAAAAGCGGCTGGCGACGCTAAAAAACTTCGCAAAATAGTGAAAAAGAAACCGCCTACCCGTGGCTATGTGCCGTGGAGTGAGGACACTTTCACCAAGTTGATCGCTAAGTCGCCCGAACCCCTCACCTCAAGCTTTACGGTGAGCCACTCCATGCTCTTGAACGTGCTGAACCGGCCCGGCGATGGCTGTGGTGCTATGCGCCACCTTCTGGTTGACAACCATGAAACCCGACCCAAACAACGTCAACATATTCGTCACGCAATTTCGATATACCGGTCACTTCGCCAAGCCAAGGTGGTAGAAGAGCTCGACGAACCCGATGAGCTAGGCCGAAAAGTTCGCCTGACCGTAGAGCTGCAAGAAAACTTCGCTCTAAACCAACCATTGTCGCCCTTTGTATTGGCCGCGGTGCCCCACCTTGAACATGAGAGCGAGCACTACTCCCTCGATGTTTTGTCGCTGGTGGAAGCAGTCTTGGAAGACCCGGGGGTGGTGTTGTCGGCACAGCTCAACAAGCTCCGCACTGAAACCGTGTCTCGGCTAAAAGCAGAAGGGGTGGAGTACGAAGAGCGCATGGCCCAACTTGACCAGCTTGAATACCCCAAACCATTACGCGAATTCACCTACAACCTGTTCGATGAATACCGCACCTTGCACCCCTGGGTGCGCGATCACAATATTCGCCCCAAGTCAGTGGCTCGTGACATGTATGAACGTGCCATGACCTTTAGTGACTACATCCGCCATTACGAACTAGCTCGTTCGGAAGGCTTGGTGCTGCGTTACCTAAGCGATGCCTACAAAGGTCTGGTGCAGAACGTACCTGCCGAGGCCAAGACGGACGAGGTGCATGACCTCGAAGCCTGGCTGGGCGAAACCGTACGCCAAATCGACTCTAGCTTGTTAGACGAGTGGGAAGAGCTGCTACACCCCGACAGCGAGGAGGCACCCGAGGTTCGTCCCGGCGATCTACAACATGCCGCCCAAAATCAGCCCGCAAAACTCAGCGACAATGCGAGGGCCTTTGCCATCATGATCCGTAACGAGGCGTTTCGTTGGGTGGAGCTACTTAGCCGCCAAGATTACGAGGCTTTGGCCGAACGAGAAGGTTCTCCACACTGGCGCTCCGAAGCCTTGACGGAAGCTATGGCCCCATACTGGGCAGAGTATGACACCGTAGAAATTGGCAATGAGGCGCGTGGTTCAACACTATTTGCCTTGACCAAAACAAAAGAAGACTGGCGGGTGCGACAAGGCCTTCTCGACCCCGAAGCAAACCGAGAATGGTATTTCGAGGCCGAGGTTGACCTAGAGGCATCAAACGAAGAAGGACGCGCCGTGCTAAGACTGCTCAGTATCGAGCGCCATGGGTAGGCGCGCCTTGCCAACTCACCAGCACGAGTGGGTGCTGTTGCTTAGGGTTAACTGGCCTTTGAACTGCCTTTGAGCTGCGCCAAGTTTGGACTAGCCCGCACGGACGATCGGAACCTCAACCACTCCGGTGGGCTCACCACTTTCGGCCGAGATGTCATATGCGCGCAGGGTGATATCGCCCAACAGGTCGCTATCAAAGTCGAGCCAAACCGAAAAAGTGCCCTTCATGTTCTCACCGTCGACATCGGTCATGAAATAGGTTTCCGGGGCCAGCACCTCACCAGTTGCTGAAATCGCCTCCAGATAGAGCGCCCCTTCGAAAGTGAAGGCGGATCCGGCAACTTCTACTCCGTTTCCGGCGGTCAGTTGACCAGGCCGGGGTGATTCCACCAGAACTGTGGGCGCAAAGGTTTCATACTCGCCATCCCACTCGAAATCGGAACGAGCCAGAATCGGCTTGATCACGATCCCACTATCACCCATTGTCGCTTCAGGCTGACCTTCAATCAGAATCTCGATGGCTTCCACAACTGGGAACTGTGTGAGGGTATAAACAACCTGAGCTAGGCGTGCTTGGGCCTCTAGCGGGTCGTCACCAGCGGCGAACTCGGCAGAAAAGTCGGCGATCACTTCGGACCCAATGATGTCGAGGGACCGCAAACGAGCATCCGTAGGCAGCGCCGTACGCAAACCCAATTCCACGTCTTCATCAAGTGGACCGTCCAATAGCGCGTTCACGATATCTGCCCCTGGTGAACCCGGTGCGACCACGTGGGTGTAACCAACCCGAAGCTCATTATTTTCGTCAAGCCAATAGGCCGACAAGCTGATGCTTCGCTCATCGGCATCGTCATCACCATTTTCTGGTTCGTCGCTGTTGTTGTCATCGGCGAGCGTGGTGGTGCTGTTTTCAGCCTCGGTAGTGGAAGAGGTGCCACTATTAGAATCGGAAGAATCGTTGCCGCAGGCGGCACCAAGCAACGCTATGAACGCTAAGACAGCTAGGAAACGCATTCTTTTCATTCCTATTGTTTAGCTTAGAACCATGGGTCAACTGGTATCGTCTTCGGTCTAGGCAGTAACTTCTCTAATTCTCAGATGGTTCACTTCTGTCGAAATGTGCCACAATCTGTAGCCGGTTCATAAGAGCCGTTGAAGCTTCTGGGCCGCTAGCTCATCAGGTAGAGCAGGGGACTTTTAATCCCAAGGTGCCGGGTTCGAGTCCCGGGCGGCCCACCATGCATTAAGCCGTGCCATGGCCTTGCTAACAACCCCAATCGAATCTTAGGTCTGGCGACCGATAGGCTTAGATTGGTATGCCAAAACTGATGGTTGTTTTAGGAAGTGTCCGTGAAGTTCGAGTTGGTAAATCAATTGCCGACTGGGTGTGCCAAGAGGCCGCAGCCGACGGACGTTTTGATGTTGATTTTGCTGATCTGAAGGAAATTGATCTGCCCTTCATGGATGAACCAACTCATCCTAGGTTGCAGCAATATACCCGTGAACACACCAAGTCTTGGGCTGAACGGGTGAATGCCGCTGACGGGTTCCTCTTCGTGTTTCCTGAGTACAACCACAGCTACTCAGCCCCGATTAAGAATGCTCTCGATTATCTGAACCGTGAATGGTTTCGCAAGCCAGTGGGGTTTGTGAACTGGGGCGGTAACTCGGGTGGTTCACGAGCTCAAGCCGCTCTTCGGCCAGTGGTAAGCCTGTTGGGAATGGTTATGACCATGGGAAATATCGAAATTAACTTCCCCGGAGAACAAATCACCGACGGAGTCTTCGAACCAAACGAGCAGCAATCAACGGTCCTCGAGGCGCAACTGAACGAGATCGCCAAATTAGCAGAAGCATTGGCACCCCTACGAGGCTAGTCCTCTGGTTTTAGGCTGCTCTCATGTTCCGATAACGCACGCATGAGCGCTGTCATTCCACGATGTAGATCTTCAAGTTCATCGAGTGAGAGATACTCGAGAATCACTTCGAAAGCCACCAGGTTGGCGGTCAATAGTTCGGCAATCAGCTCAGCTCCGGCGGGGGTTAGCACTACCAACACCGCCCGCCGGTCAGCCGGATCGGGTCGCCGTTCGCTGTAACCGGCAGTCTCGAGTTGGTCGAGCAAGGCTGTGGTGGCGTTAGGTGAGAGCCCTAGCAGCGAAGCGATTTCACCAACGCGTGCCTCGCCTTGGTTATTAAGCACCAATAGCGCCTTGAGCTGCGCCATGGTCAGATCCACGGTCAGCCAGGGCCCAGACTGACCACTGTTTTGAGTCATCGCTGCGCGCAACTCTTGGCGCAGTGCTTCTACAAGATGTTGACGCTTAGTCATCGTTCCCGCTCCACAATGAAGAGCTTAGCCTGCCTTGCATTATATCCATAGAGTGTGACTATCCTAATTAAATGGATAATCCTGATATGCACGGGTGTAGTCGATCTGCGCCCCACACCATCCAAGCGATGGCACCATTGCACAGCTGGGGCGTGGCTTCATGAGTCGCATTGTTGGATGGCTGACAGAGCAGTCATATAAGCGTGCCGGTCTTGTGGTCCTGGTTGTTCTTATCCTCGCCGGTTCTGGCACAATTTCGGCCAAACAAATCAACCAAGAGCTGCTACCGGACATCAACCTGCCATTGGTGGTCGTAGTTGTCGAAGCCCCCGATATGCAGCCTGGGGAAATTGTACGCAGTGCCATCGCGCCGCTTGAGGCCGTTACGGCTGAACTTGACGGTCTGAACACCTCACAATCGACCACCACTAGTGGCTTAGGCGTGGTGCTGTTGATGTTTGACTTCGGAATTGACCTGAAGGAAACCAACGCCGCCGTTAATGAAGCCTTACGCGGCGTTCCGTTACCACCTTCGGTACAGACGAACACCCTGATGCTTGACCCAGCCACCTTGCCGGTGGTTATGGCCACCCTGGAGGGTGATTTAAGCGACCACGAGCTACTGACCTTGGCCAACAACGTTGTCGCGCCAAAGCTCAATCGAATCGACGGAGTCGGCAGTGTCGAAATCGTGGGCGGTGCCTTGCAACAAATCAGCATCTCACTCGATCGCGAGGCCCTAATTTCTCACGGATTGAGCTACGAAGAGGTGGCGAACGTACTGCGGGCCAACAACGTTGTACTTCCCGCTGGTGGTGTAGTCAGCAGCAGCGGATTCACACCGGTTGATGCAGTTATGACGTTTTCATCAAGCGATGCCCTAGCGGCCGCTGCAGTTCCACTTCCTGGGGGTGGAACCCTAAGCTTGGGCGACGTTGCCTCAATCGACGTTATTGAGAGCACGCCAACCGGGGTAAACCGTTCAAATGGCAAACCTGCCGTGGGGCTACAAGTAGCAAAGAACAAATCGGGTAATACCGTGGCGGTCGCACATGATGTGCTCGACGTTTTTGATGAGTTGGCCGACTCTCTACCGGCCGGTGTGAATATCAACATCACACAGAACCAAGCCGATTTCATCGAAGAGTCCGTGTTCGACATGGTGTTGAAAGGCGTTATCGGTGGGGTGCTTGCAGTCCTGATTGTGCTGGCTTTCTTGCGGAGCGGACGCAGCACCATTGTGACCGCGGTTTCTATCCCATTTTCGATCTTGACCGCCATTGTGGCCCTTCACCTGACTGGGAACACCTTAAACCTCATGACGCTAGGCGGTTTAACGATCGCCATCGGTCGAGTTATCGATGATTCGATTGTGGTGCTCGAGAGTATCTACCGGCATATGGCTGCCGGTGAAGAAACCCACACCGCGGTAACCCGAGGGGCAAGAGAAGTCACGTTAGCCATCGTGGGAGCAACCGCCACCACAGCCGCTGTTTTCTTACCGCTTGGTTTGGTCGGTGGCATCATCGGAGAGCTGTTCTTGCCCTTTGCCCTGGCCGTGGTGTTCGCCTTGTTGGCATCGCTCTTGGCAGCAGTAACGGTGTTACCCGCTTTGGTGCGTCTCTTGATGTCCAAAGGCGTGAAGATTCACGAGAATCCCGATGATTCCCGACATGGCCGTCTGGCCCGGATGTACCAGCCGATCCTTGAATGGTCACTACGCCGCCGTGGGGCAACACTCGGAATTTCTGGTGTCTTGTTAGTTGGGAGTTTGGCGCTTGTACCTACCCTCCCACTTGTTTTCCTACCCGATACTGGTGAGAACACGGTCGTAATTAGCGTGCCTGCCTTACCTGGAGAATCACGCGATGTTGTGCTTGAGCGAGCTATTTCCGTGGAAGGATTACTGGCCGACTACAACGTGGAAACCTACGAAACGGTAATTACGGGAAGCTCGGGGGGCCTCGGTGCTTTGAGCGCAATTCTGGGTGGCCAAGATCCAAACTCCGCCACTATCACGGCAACTTTTGCTAACTCGAACCCCAAAGGGCGCGTAGCAGAAGACCTACGGAAGCGGCTGCCAGAGGAAGTTGAGGGTGGCGAGAACATCACGATCTCAACGGAAACTACCGGCTTTTCAACTAGCAGCGTTGACATCACGATCAGTGCTGAAACCCCTGAAGCAGCAACAGTTTTGCCGGAAACGGCTGCTGCCATTGAAGCTGCCATTGCTGAAATTGATGAGCTGGTTAACATCCACAGCGATATTTCCGGTGCCGTTCCAGCAATTGAGCTTCAAATCGACCAGCAACGCGCCGCTGACGCTGGCTTTACCGCCGAGCAAATTGCGGGTGCCGTCGCGCAGCTGAGCATTGGTGAACAGGTAACGGTGATACCCACTGAGAACGGCGCTCTTCCGGTACAGCTAAGAGTAGTCACCTCCCAACCGGTCACCGCTAACGAGCTGGCCTCATTGCCACTTAACAACGAAGTTACCCTCGGTGATGTAGCGACACCGACCGAGGTCGCTCGACAAATGGTGCTCACCCGGGTAGACGGTCACGAAGCAGCCTCGGTCGGAGCCGAGATCGTTGCCGATGATGTGTCCGCTATCACGATCAAGGTGAATGAGGCCGTTGACGCCGTTCAGTTACCCGATGGAATCAAGGTTTACCAAGGCGGTGTGGCTAGCGACTTAGATGAAGGTTTCACCAATATGTTGCTAGCAATTGGAGCCTCAATCATCTTGGTTTATGGCATTATGGCGGCTTTGTTCCGAAGCTGGCTTGACCCATTCGTGATCCTCTTCACGCTGCCCTTGGCCGTGATCGGTGCCATCTCAGCTTTGTGGGTCACCGGATCCTCGTTGAGCATTAACGCCATGCTGGGCTTGTTGATGTTGGTTGGCATTGTGGTGACCAACGCCATTGTGATGTTGGAATACATCATCATGCTGCGTACCGAACGCGGCTATAGCGTGCACAACGCACTTGTCGAAGGTGCAATGACTCGCCTGCGTCCGGTTCTAATGACGGCTCTGGCCACCATGTTGGCCCTCATCCCGCTGGCCTTTGGCTTTGGCGGCAGCGGATTAATTTCTGAAGAGCTTGGTCGGGTGGTGATTGGTGGTTTGTTCAGCTCCACTTTCCTAACTCTCTTAGTGGTGCCGGTGGTGTATTCGCTAATGGACGGCCTAAAGCGCCGCTTCACCAAGCGAGTTCGCGTCATAGAGGAAACCACGTAGGGCAGTAGCTGCGGCCGTGGTGGGCCCTAACACGTGAACACGTGAATCAGGACCCACTCGGTCTCGGCTTGGGTTATTAGCGGTTGACGCTAGTCGGGTCCCCGGTGCCACGGCGTCACCGTTGGCGCCGATGCACAGCGAGCACCCTGGTGCCCGCCATTCGGCACCGGCAGCCAGGAAAATTTCGGGCAATCCTTCAGCTTCCGCTTGGCGCGCCACTGGCTGAGAACCAGGCACTACCAAGGTGGGAACTACCACTGAGCCTTGTTGCAGAACCTTAGCGGCGGCCCGTAGATCTTCAATACGACCGTTAGTGCATGAACCGATAAACACCTGGTCAATAGCAATCGAGTTGATCGGTTGACCCGGCTCAAGACCTTGGAGGAAAAGGGCTTCCCGATCAGCTTTGCGGCGTGTTTCGTTGGTGGGATGAGGGTCGGGCACCACACCATTGATGGCGCAGCTTTGCCAGGCTCGCGTGCCCCAGCTGACTTGGGGTGAAATTCCCGAGGCCAATAGAGCCCATTCGGCAGAAACAGGAGCGCCAGCATCGCTCACTAGCGCCCGCCATTGCTTCAGCGAACGCTCCCACTCATGACCCTTGGGGGCGAAGAGCCGCGATTCTAAATAGTCAAACGTTTTTTGGTCGGGGGCCACCAACGCACTCAGCGCACCGGTTTCCACCATCATGTTGCACAAGGTCATGCGGCCTTCGATGGACAATCCACGCACCGCTGAACCACCAAGTTCAAGCACCACATCACGGTTTGTTAACGGGCCGAGCTGGCCTAAGAGCCACAAAGCCAAATCTTTGGCATCGACTGGCTCCCGCAACGCGCCTTGAACGGCCAACCGTACAACTTTGGGCCTAATACCAATGATTGATCGCCGCGAAACCACGGCTGTTAAATCTTGTGGCGCTAGCACCAAGCCGAGCGCGCCAAAAGCGCCGTGGGTCGACATGTGATTGTCCGAACCCACCACCAGGGCCCCAGGCCAGGTCATGCCTTGTTCCGGACCGACCACATTCAGTACCCCGCCACGGTCATCACCAGGACCAAAAATCGGTACGTCGAGCTGGGCCGAATAATCTTCAAGTCTCTCAAAGGTCGCCACATCCTGGGCCGACAGCGGTGCCCATCGAGGCTCACTCTCGGAATCAGATTTGCCTACCCGACGCGTTGAAATTTGTTGATCGGCGCAGGCAACAATGCCGTGGCGGGAATGAATCTGCACCCCTTGTTCCCCCAGGCGTGCGATTAGACCAAGTTCATGTTCGTGCAGGTACACATGGTCGACCCTGGCTTCGCTGGCCGGAGCGGCTTGGGTTTGGCTGCCAATCTTGCTAGGTGGCGTCGCAACGGGAAGATTTACCAAATGTGAATCCCAAATTTTGTCCACCATGGTTCTAGGGGACACCCCAACGGCCTTCGACTCGGGCGCAACCGGTTTCTGTTCACCGTTGGAGAAGAAGGAATACATTGGTCTTGACTTTATCGTCGAGGCCGGTTCTCACCACCTGGAATCACCTGCATGCCACGTCAGCTTCAACTTGTGCATCTAGGGTTGAACGATGCTTGAACTTGAAGGCCTAAACCGACACTTCGGTGAACTACAAGCATTAGACAACTTGTCTTTTAGTGCCCAACCTGGTCGTTTACTCGGGTTTTTGGGTCCTAATGGAGCCGGTAAGACCACTGCTATGCGCTCGATTTTTGGTTTAATCTCACTCGACTCGGGCCGGGTGCAGTGGCGTGGGAAACCCGTTGACGCCACCGCGCGTTCTTCATTTGGTTATATGCCCGAACAGCGCGGCCTTTACCCCAAAATGAAGTGTAACGATCAGCTAATTTATTTTGGTCGGACCCACGGGCTAACCAAAGCCGAGGCCACATTGGCCGCCAGCACTTGGCTCGAAACCTTTGGTCTAACCGATCGCGCTAATGACACTCTCGAAACACTTTCTCATGGGAACCAGCAGCGCGTACAGTTAGCAGCGGCTCTGGTGCATTCACCCGATCTCTTAGTGCTTGACGAGCCTTTCTCAGGCCTTGACCCCCTTGGCGTGGCGGACATGGAAGAAGTGCTGCGAACCGAAGCTGCACGGGGACGCACCATTATCTTTTCTAGCCATCAACTCGATTTGGTGGAAGCGCTTTGCGATGACATCGTGATTATCCACCGTGGGGCCAAAGCACTCGCTGGGACTCTGGCCGAGCTTCGAGCGACCAGCCAAGTTCGGCGCCTCACCGCACGGTTCACTGATCCCCAAACCGAGTGGGACTTGAGCTTTGCGAACCCTACGAAATTGAAACGCCGTGCTGACGAAACCACAGCCCTGGTGTCTAGTGCTGTGGAGGTTGGACGTTTGCTCACCGATGCCCAAGCAGCTGGTGAAGTCAGTTCGTTTAGCTGGGAGCCACCGTCACTAGCTGAGATTTTTGTAGAGGCTGTTAACGGCGAAGTCGACGTTTCGGAGGTTGGCGGATGAAGAACGTGTGGCTAGTAGCAGAACGCGAAATTCGTCAACGAGGTGGCTCTCGCAGCTTCCAAGTTTCCTCCGTAATCACAATCGTAATCGTCTTAGCGATAATCATTGTGCCCGCCATTTTTTCTGGCGACGACGAACCGCCGACCTGGTCTTTGCTGGTGGTTGGCAATACACCCGAAGCTTTTGAAGAATTGGCAGGCCAAACTGCCACCAGCCAAGAAGCCAACCTAGTGATTACACACTTGTCGGCAACCGACACGGCCAACTTTGACCCGGAAACCGATGTCGCCGATCAGCTGGAAGACCACGACGCGGTTCTTGTTAACCCCGCCAGTATTTACACTAAGGAATCCACTCCCGACGCATTGGTCTTAACGGTTCAGATTGGTTTTAGCCAAGCACAATTGGTGGCGGGTTTAACCGATGCTGGATTGACGGCAACCCAAATCGGCGAAGCCCTCCAGTCTGAACCGCTCGATGTGGTTGGGGAGGATGAGTCCGATCAGGAAACAGTGCAATCTGCGGCGGCCCTAATCGGAGTAATCGCACTTTTTATTGCCATCAACAGCTACGGGGCCTGGGTGCTTTCTGGTGTGCTCGAAGAAAAATCTTCGAGAGTGGTGGAGGTTGTCTTGGCGGCGGTTCCGGCTCGCTCATTACTGGCTGGCAAAGTCATTGGCATTGGCTTGTTGGGCCTCGCTCAGCTCACCACCACTGCCATTTTAGGTTTGGGCGCGGCCATGATCTTTTCTTCGGTCTCAGTGCCGTGGGATCTATTACCGGCCATGTTGTCGGTCTTAGGCTGGTTCATTTTGGGGTTCGGTTTCTATGCCGTAGCGTTTGCGGCCGCCGGGTCGCTCGTTAGCCGCCAAGAAGATGCGCAGAGCGCCGTTACTCCACTAACCGTCACACTCTTAGCTGGCTATTTTGTGTCGCTTGGAGTTGTCGGTCCCAATCCCAGCAGTTTGGCTGCCCGGATTGTGTCGTACATACCCTTCACGGCACCAATGGTGATGCCAGCCAGAATTGCCCAAGGAGCAGCCTCACCTGTAGATATCGTGGGTTCAGTACTCGTCACTTTGTTGGGTGCCTGGTTCTTGATCCGTATCGCGGCACGAATCTATGAACGTTCAATCCTACGGTTGGGAGCGCCTATTAGGATTTGGACCGCATTACGAGAACTCCGCAATTGAACCACTAGTGTCGTTTAGTCTAACTATTAGGTCAGTGCTGGTCATGAACGTACGTCACAACAAATGAGCGACACATCCCAAGGCCCTGGATGGTGGCAAGCCTCCAACGGTCGCTGGTACCCACCGCAAGCAAAACCAGGCCGAGAACACCGGCCCAACGCTGCTCCGCAGTCACGCGAGACACGTCCAGCGCGAGAAACGCGTCGTAATGCCGCCGGGCCCAGAGGTTCTAAACCTGGAGTTCAAGAACCATTCGTATTCCGGAAAATGGAACCGCTCGACCTCGACCGGGAGGAAGAAAAGTCGAGGCGACCGCGCCGCGGTCTCAACCTAGACCGACCCAACTCTCGTCCCGTAAAACAGTGGCTGGGCATTGGGGCCTTAACCTTGGTAAGTGTTCTGGTGGTCTTCGTCGGGGTTTCTAGGCTTCTAAGCAATTCCGACGATAACGGTGAATCAGAGGCCAACGTTACAAATTCATCAAATGACGCTCTGCGCAACGACGAAGATTCAGGCCAGAACCAAGCCGCGCTTACCACCGAAGGAACCGAGGTCTTAGATTCTAAAGCAGGTAATTCTGACGAACTCGAAGATTCGGTTACATCGGTCTTTGACCTAGCCACCGGTGACTGTTTCAGCCCGGCTGTAGAAGCCGAAGAAGAGCCGATCATACTGGCCTTGGTCCATATTTTTGATTGTGAAGATGCTCATCTGGCAGAGGTAATCAAGACCACGGCTCTTTCCGGTGAAAAGGGAAGTACCTACCCTGGAAACGCGGCTCGAGACGCTGAATCACAACGCATTTGCCAAGACGCCTTTGAAGATTACGTGGGTCACACCTTGGCGCGCTCCGAACTCGGCCTGTTGTGGCTCGGCCCCACAGAAGCGACCTGGGCCGAACAAGACGATCGTGCCTTAACCTGCGCCGTTCAGGCTTTAGATGGCTTTCCTCTTATCGGTTCGGTGAAAGACTCACAGCGTTAGAAGCTTAGAGCGATAGCTTGGCACCGCGAATGCTCTAAGCCGGGCCTTCTAACAAACGCAAGGCCATAGCTACGTGCAAAGCCACACCGGACGCCATGGCATCTTCGTTCATCATCATCACGTTGGAATGACACGCCGGAGCATTGCGCGGGTCGGGAATCTCAGGTGGGCAAACACCCAAGAAAGCCATCGCACCTGGCACCTCTTGCAGAACGTAGCTCCAGTCTTCAGCCCCCATGGTCGGTGCTGGAGCTTCAACGGCGCGTCCTCCTTCTGGCAGAACCTTAGGTGCAATCTCGAGTACCAAGGCCGCTGTAGCCGGATGAGTAGTCGTAACCGGATAACCGCTCTTGATGTTGACCTCGGCCTCAAGCCCGTGAGCGGCAGCAACGTTGAGCGCCGTTCGAGTGACAGCTTCTTTAACCTTGGTTCGAGTATGTTCCGAAACCGTGCGGATGGTACCGCCCAAAAAGACTGACTCGGGAATCACGTTGGGAGCATCACTGGCTCGGAGCTGGGTCAGCGTAACCACGGCCGGATTAAAAATGTCTATTTGGCGTGTCACAGTGGCTTGAATAGCCATTACTATTTCGGCCGTTGTTGTGACTGGATCAGCTGCCAAATGAGGTGTTGAAGCATGACCGCCACGGCCCCGAACCGTGATGGCGATGGTATCTTCTGAAGCCAGCAAGGCACCGGGACGGGTTGCCACCCAGCCGCTCGGCAGGTTCGGCGTTACATGAATCGCAAAAGCGGCATCAACATCTTTGGTAACACCTTCCTCAATCATGAGCGGCGCCCCACCGTAGCCTTCTTCGCCAGGCTGGAACATGAAGCGAACGCTGCCCGACCAGTCATCACGACGAGCCGCTAAGAGGTGAACCGCACCTACCAGCATCGAAACATGGCCGTCATGCCCACAGGCATGCATGGCATTTGGAACCTGGCTTGAAAACGGTAGGCCAGTGTCTTCTGGCATTTCCAAAGCGTCCATGTCGCCGCGCAACAGAACTCGACGCCCAGGGCCACTGCCTTCTAACTCGACCACCACTGATGACAACTGGCGTCCGGTGGCGATAGTCACAGGAAGACCCTCAAGCGCTTCAATAATGGCGGCCTGGGTGAAAGGCAAATCTAGGCCCAGCTCGGGATGTTGGTGAAGTTTGCGCCGAAGCTTAACTACCTCCGGTAAGAACGCTTCGGCGTCTTCAAGAATTGAGCGGTCAATGAGAGCCATTTGGCCAGCCTAACCTAAGGCCCCGTCACGTTGGATCGGATTATCGGGAAAGACTGGCCGGCCCTTACGAACCAATCGTTTCACGCAGAAGTTCGGCCGCCGCACTAATAGCTTCGGCCCCAGCGGGAATTACCGGGCCCAGCTGAAACATGGTGTGGATCGTGGTTGGATAATGTAAATGCTCGGTTTCAACGCCAGCATCGCTCAGCTTTTTGGCATAAGCCGTGCCCTCATCACGCAGCGGGTCGAATCCGGCGGTGATTACCAAAGCCCTTGGTAGCTCGGCGTGGTTGGTGGCCAACATAGGCGACACCCGCCAATCGTTACGTTGTTGTTCATCGGTTAAATACTGTTCACCAAACCAAACCATCGAATCGAGGGTCAACAAATAACCTTCCGCATTCTCGGTTAGTGACGGATACTTCTCGATATTTTGCGCCGTCATATCGACCGCTGGGTAAACCAGTAGCTGGGCTTTGATCTTGGGACCGCCAGCGTCGCGGGCCATTAGCGCCAATACTGCGCTTAGGTTTCCGCCTGCGCTGTCACCACCAACCGCTATTCGATTTGGGTCTCCACCTAGTTCACCGGCGTGGCTGCCCAACCATTCAAGCACCGACCAACAATCGTCGACCGCCGCCGGGAAGGGGTTTTCTGGTGCCAAGCGATAATCTACCGACACCACCATGACCCCGGCCTCATCGCAAAGACTACGACAGGTGTGGTCGTGGGTATCTAGATCACCAATGACCCAGCCACCGCCGTGAATGTACATAAGCACGCCGAATGGGCCTTGGCCTTCGGGGGTATAAACTCGCACAGGAATTTCACCAGCTGGCCCAGGCACGCTGCGGTTAGTCACCAGAACATCGGCACCCTCGGGCAGCATTAGCGATAGACCACGGTACGCCTCGCGTGAGGTCTGTGGTGTGCGCTCCGCCGGATCAACTTCGGCCGAGTTCACAACAGCAAGAATCTGGGCGGTTGCTTCATCTGGTTGCATGGTTAGGTAATCCCCCTCTAGAGCTTTGTGTGCAATTTAGTCATACTTGGCCTGGTATGACGTTTCGCAGCGGCATTTCTGTACCGGCAGTGGAACCCGGTAGGTTTGAAGTGTGGCTAACACCAGCACGCAGGAAACCAACGATCTTAACGATGACTCGGCCGAGGCAAGGCGTAGCGCCCTCAGTCGAGAAGAAATAGTTAATACGGCTTTAGAGCTCGTATCGGCCGAAGGTCTCGCAGCGGTAACCATGCGACGATTGGCGGATCGTATTGGGGTGACCCCAATGGCGCTATATCACCATGTGCCTAATAAAAGTGACCTGTTAGATTTAGTGGTCAATCAGGTGGGGCGCCATTTGCAGATTGCGCGTGATGGTCGACCTTGGACGGAACAGATTCGTAGCTACGCTCTGGAATGGCGAGACGAACTTCACCGATTCCCAGGCGTGGCGGGTTATTTGATGCATCAAAATGCGCCGCCAACTCTGTCGTGGCGAATCATTGACGATGCCACCAGTGTAATGATTGAAGCCGGGCTGGATGAACGCCAAGCAGCCCGTGCCTTTGCTGGACTAGTGAACTTCGTGTTGGCGCGATGCGACCAGGAAGAACGCATGGGGCTGCTCGACACGCATTCTTCCAATGCTTGGAACGTGGAAGAGCTGACCGAAGACATGAAGGCCGAGATGCCAGAGCTGCATCACCATGTCGATGTGGGTCGAGTTGCCATGTATGTGGGTGAACTTTCGGCCGATGAGCATTTCACTTATATGCTCGATTGCATTTTGGTCGGCATCGACGCCGACCGCCGTTAAATAGCCCGAGCTGAAACCCGCAACAGTTCAATAAAGGTGCCCCGTTCTCCACTGGCATAGTGGAGAGAAACCTCGTCGTTATAACGCCGGAGCGCACCTTTTGTAGCATTCAGGCGATCTTCGCTGTGAACACCAAAAATCACCTCGCTGCGACGCTGACCAACTCCCAGCAGAATGCCAGCTGGCATTGATGAATTAGGCAACTGCGCTACCAGCTCACCAAGGTGTTGTGGAGCTTCAAGGGGCAAGGGCATTTTGAAAAAAGATGGCTCTTCAGGTTTGCTTAGCCAGTTTGATATTTGCTCGGTGTCGAATTCACGCTCTAGTGGTCGCCACCAATGCCATTGCCAAGCATCTAGCGGTCCGCGGCGGCGAAGCCCGGCCGACTTCAGGGCCCTAAGCAGGGCTCGAGACGGCGTGGGCACCGCACCAGCTTCAATGGCCGCCAGACGTAAATCCTCGTGCACATCGTAATGGTCACCTTGAAAGGCCCGATATGGCATCCCAATTTGATGCGCCAGGTGATGGAGTTCGTCGTAGCTCTCGTCCGAAACGAGGTGGGCCCACCGCAGTCCACGCCAAGGCCAAATCGCTTCGTCAACCAGCACTGTCATATCTCTATCTATACCGTGTGCACACAAGAAGCCACACCGCCGCCGTAACACTGGAGCTGTTACCCAAGTCACATCGGCTAGGGTGAAAGTCCATTAAGGGCACGCCTATGAACCGGAAGGGCCACTATGGCGACGTATGACCTAGTAATTAGAAACGGCTTGGTAATTGATGGCACCGGCGCAAAAGAACGTGGCGCCGACGTTGCTGTCAAAGACGGTGTGATCGCAGACGTCGGTAAAATTACCGGGACCGGCACCCAAGAAATTAATGCCGATGGGGCCATCGTGGCACCGGGTTTTGTGGACATTCATGCTCACTACGATGGCCAGGCCACCTGGTCATCACGGCTCGATCCTTCTTCGGATCACGGTGTGACGACGGTGGTTATGGGTAACTGTGGGGTAGGTTTCGCTCCCGTCCATGACTCCGACCACGACCGCCTTATCGACCTGATGGAAGGCGTGGAAGATATTCCGGGTGTGGCACTGCAGGAAGGTTTGAAATGGGATTGGAACTCGATGCCCGAGTTTCTGGATGCCCTGGAGAGAATTCCGCATGACATTGACTTTGCGGCTCAGGTGCCGCATGGGGCGCTTCGCCTGCACGTGATGGGCGAGCGCGGTGCGGCGAGGGAAGCGGCCACCGCAGACGACATTCGCGAAATGGCACGCCTAGCCGCCGAAGGCATCATGGCCGGGGCTTTAGGCTTCTCCACCTCAAGAACGCTCAACCATAAAAGCGCCAGTGGCGATCTCACCCCAACTTTGACCGCAGGCGAAGACGAACTAGTGGGCATAGCCAGAGCCATTGGACAGACTGGCCGCGGCGTTCTACAACTGGTGAGCGACTTTCCTCGTGAACCCGACGAGTTTCCAATGTTGCGCGCCATGGTCGAAGCCAGTGGTCGACCCTTGTCTATGACGGTTGTTCAGGCACCTAATGACCCCGAACGATTCCGTGAAACACTGGCGTTCATCAGTGAGTCAAATGATCTTGGTTTGCCCATGCGTGCCCAAGTTGCACCCCGACCGGTGGGTTTGGTTTTGGGCTTGGACAACACGCTGCATCCGTTCTTAACCAACCCCATATTCATGGAGCGCGCCGCTGGTAAATCAGCTGCCCAGGTGGCGGAACTCATGAAATCGGAAGAGTTCCGCAGCGCGGTGTTGGCTCACGAAGACGTTGAGGCCGCCAAGGCCCGTATCGGTGGGCAGTTGATAGGTCGTTTTGAGCGGATGTACGAACTAGGCGACCCACCCAACTACGAACCCGGCCCTAACCACTCAATTGGGGCGCGGGCCAAAGCAGCTGGTGTTGACCCCGCCGCTTACGCCTACGATTTGTTGGCAGCCGGTAGGGGCAAAGCCATGTTCTACGTAACGTTTCTGAACTATGCCTGGGGCAACCTAGATGCAGTTCGTGAAATGTTGGCACACCCACACGCTGTACCAGGCTTGGGTGACGGTGGTGCCCATGTTGGCACCATTTGCGACGGTAGTTTCCCTACCACTCTGCTTAGTTGGTGGGGCCGTGACCGGCCGGAGGGTCGATTCGAGCTGCCGTACCTGATTCAAAGGCAATGTCGTGATACCGCGGCCACCGTGGGCTTGTTAGACCGAGGGGTTCTCGCCCCGGGATACCGAGCCGACATTAATATCATTGATTTTGAAAACCTGGGCGTGCGCCGCCCCCGTGTGGTGCATGATCTACCCGCTGGGGGTCGGCGGATGTTACAGCGCTCGACAGGCTACCTACACACGTTTCTCAAAGGTGTGGAAACTTTCCACAATGGTGAACACACCGGCGCCCTACCGGGTGAATTGGTGCGCGGTGCCCAAAGCGCTCCTGCCTAAGCGACCGCTCTTGCCCAAGCGGCTTGGGGCGAGCTTATAATGCCAAAAACATGTGAGGCCCCTGGTGGGTAGGGGCCTCACACCGCCAAGCGGCCAAATGGCCTGCTTTGGCGCGCCGGTGGCGGGTCCGGCGTCTTAGTAGATCGTACTACGATACGCGTCTAATCCGTACAAATTCTTTTCGCCATATAATTTGTAGCTGTATCTTACATCAAGCTTTCAACTTGGGCGACTTTTTCGGCCCTACGACTTTTTAGCCGCTTAGCTGCTCGTTCAACTTTCGAGATGTACTTGATTGCTTTGGCGCGCGCTTCTTCACCAGTCGCATCCAACCCGGTCAAGTTTTCGATATCCCAATGACGCAGCACCACCGGCACCAAAATCTGTTCATAATGCTGAACTAAATCGTAGATTTCGGCTTGCGCAATGGCCTTTGAATGCTCGGAAAAGTTAGGAATGCCCGTACCTGGCATGGCAAAGCCGGACACCTCATCGGCAATGGCTGCCATCATGCCATTAGGGTCAACTTCTAGTGCCGCTTTGGCCATGTCGCGATAAAACAGAAAATGGTGATTTTCATCGCTAGCTACTCGAGCCATTACTTCGTATCCAGCTCGATCGTCGATCATTTTTCCGGTGTTGCGATGCGCAATTCGGGTGGCTAATTCTTGTAGAGACAGATACGCAAAGCCGTGTTTCGCGGTAGGCGGCTCGGGCACTTGGCCACTTTGCACTTGCGCCATACGACCTTCTTCGAGCCACACCGGGTCAATGGATCGCGTTACGGTCAGGTAGTCACGGATCACCATGGCGTGACGTCCTTCTTCGGCTGTCCAGCGTCGGGTCCATTCCGCCCACGCCCCATCGCCATATCCATACATACGGTGAATGTCACGGAAGTAATAGGGCAGGTTGTCTTCGGTCAGCAAGTTCACGTACATGGCTGCACGCACCGGTGCTGGCACCATGGCTTCTTCAGGGTGCCATTCATAATCAGCCTCAAAATCACGCCCGCGACTCCACGGCACCAAGGTGTGGGGATACCACGGCTTAGATGCGGTGATGTGGCGCTCAAGATTGGCTTCGGCCACATGAGCGAGTTCGGCCAAGAGGGCTGAATCTTCCATTTAGCTAGCCTACCTACCGGTAGGTAGGGAAGAAAAGTCATCAAGCAAAAAGTTTTAGGTGGTGCTCGCAATTTCCGGTGTGCCAACCGTGTCGATCAGAAACGCGAACACCAGCGCTTCGTCTCGCCAGGCATCATAACGACCTGATGGGCCTTGGTGACCCGCCCCCATCTCGGTTTTCAACAAGATTCGGCCGCTACCCTGGTTGTGTTCACGCAGCTTGGCCACCCACTTTGCTGGTTCCCAATAAGAAACCCGAGGGTCATTAAGCCCCGCCGTTACTAAAACTGCTGGCAGACGAGAATCCACCACATTCTCATACGGCGAATAGCTCTTCATATATTCATACACCTCCGCATCCGCCAATGGGTTGCCCCACTCCTCCCATTCGGTGACCGTTAGAGGTAACGACGGATCCAAAATGGTGTTTAACGCATCCACAAATGGAACTTCTGCCACAACCGCACCAAAAAGCTCTGGGGCCAGATTCAAAACGGCACCCATTAACAGCCCACCAGCTGACCCTCCTCTAATGGCGAGATGCGCGGGGTCGGTCATGCCCAGGTTGATCAAGTGCTTTGCACAAGCCACAAAATCGGTGAAGGTGTTGCGCTTGTTTAGTTCTTTACCTTCCAAATACCAGCGACGACCCATTTCACCGCCGCCGCGAATATGGGCAATAGCAAAGACGAAACCCCGGTCTAATAAGCTCAGCCGAGCCGAAGAAAAGCTGGGGTCGATGGGTATTTCATACGAGCCGTAGCCATAGAGCAGAACCGGCCCAGCCTCGCTCAAGTCGCGATCGGCGCGAGCTACCACCGATATTGGTATTTCGGTGCCATCATCAGCCAACGCCCACAACCGTTGCGTCACGTAGTCAGCGGCGTTGTAATTACCCAAAACTGGCTGTTGTTTACGCAATTCTCGTTGGCCGCTACCCAAGTCGACATCGAAAATGGATGAAGGCGTGACCAACGACGTGTAGCCGTAACGCAACACGGAAGTGTCGTATTCGGCGTTGCCACCAGCATAAACAGTGCTCACTTGTTCTGGTTGTTCAAGGTAGTAATCGGCACCGTTATCTAAACCAAGCACCCGAAGTGCCGACAGGCCGTCACGTCGTTCATGCAGAACCAGGTGATGAGAGAAAGGCTCTAGCGCCGTGAGCTTCACCTCAGGATCGTGTGGAATAAGTTCGCTCCAAAAACGTCGTCCGGGTTCATCATCCGGTGTCGTCATGAGCTTGAAGTTTTCGGCACCGTCGGCATTGGTCAAAATGAGGAACCGATCGCCTTGATGTTCCACCGAATACTCAACACCGGCCTCGCGAGGCTGAACCACCTCGAATGAAGCCGTGGGATCGTCAGCAGGCAGAATCCAGACTTCATCGGTGGTCTTAGATCCGAGGTGCATCACTAAATAGCAATCATCTTTAGACCGCTCTATAGACAAGAAAAAATGCTCGTCTTCTTCGGTGTAGACACATTCGTCAACATCGCTTCCGGTGCCTATGCGGTGACGCCAAAGTTGATAGGGCCGTTCGGCCTCGTCAGCTTTCACATAGAAGAGGTAATCAGCCGCGTCCGACCAGGCAACTCCGTAGGTGACCTCAGGAATAACGTCATCCAAATCGACACCGGTTGCCAAATCACGCACCCGTAGCGTGTAGCGCTCCGATCCATCATGGTCAGTGGCATAAGCCAAGAAGCGATGATCGATACTCAGCTCGAAGGCCCCCAACGCGAAGTATTCCGAATCTCCCGCTAGTAGGTTTTCATCTAGCAGTATCTCTTCATCAAGCGCTCGTACCCCAGCTTCTATCTTGGGAGGCACATCGGAGATTCGCAGCATGCCGCCTTCGGCTGGGACCCGGCAGTGGAGTCGATATTGTTCACCTTCGGTGGTTCGGCCGAAGTACCACCAGGGCCCAAAACGCAGTGGTACCGAAAGGTCGGTTTCTAAAACTCGACCTTTTATCTCCTGAAAGAGCTTGTTTTGCAGCTCGACCGTGTGAGCCATCATGTCGGCGGTGTATGAGTTTTCGGCCTGCAGATGCTCAATTACTTCGCTATTTGCTTTATCGCGCAGCCAGGCGTAATCGTCAATAAATTTATCGCCATGAAACAGGCGTTCACTGGGTAGTTTTTTGGGCCTCGGGGGAACGTGCATGTTGCTCACGCTCAAACGCTAATCGACCCCGCTAGCGTCGTGTACTTTATGCAGCCTTAATGACCGTTCGTCGTCACTCAGGTACCACTCGTCGACCAAATCGGCCATAAACATGGCATACCGTTCTTTGGATTCCGCAGTCATATGAGTGGCGAAATCGGCGGCCAATCGAATCTGAATTTTGTGATGTGTCACCACAAATCGAATCTCGACCCGGCCCGCGTCTGTGTTCTTCTTGGCTTCTACCGCGGGCCATGGTTCGTCTTGGCCGAGCAGCAGAATAAGTGTCTCATCGACAGCCAAGCGCAAATCTTGAACTTCGCGGTAGGAAAACCCTAAACGTAGGGCCAAGGTTGCCGTAGCAATGCGTGCAATCCGCCCGTATTCGTGATGCGCGGGAATGGCCAAACGAACTTCATCGCTGGTGTCCGACGGCACGCTCATGTTTCCTAGCGTAGAGTCAAACCTATCGCTACAACGACTTTAAGGGGGCACAACCAATGAGCTGGCAAGATGAGGTGGGGCCGGTCGCTTCTGACCGAAGCATATTGCCTTCCTACACTGAGCTTCCGGTAGTCGATGGTGCGCCCCAAGGCTCATCGTGGGGAATGTGGGGTGAAGGCGACCGGTTCGGCTGTCTGAACCTGCTAACCCCCGAGCGCGCCACGGCCGCGGCCGAGCTCATAAAGCTGGGCAGAGTTTTCGCCCTTAACGCCGATATGGCCACGCCCGATCCGCCGCTTTTTAATCGTCAACCCTTTACCCACGAGGTGACTGGTGGTGATGATGGCCCGAGCCACGATGACGTGCTGCACGGGTGGAATACGCAGGGCTCGTCGCAGTGGGATGGCTTTCGCCATATCCGCCATCCACTCCATGGCTGGTACAGCGGTGCCGCGGAAGGCTTTCACGGTATAGACGCATGGGCGGAACGAGGCTTGGCTGGACGTGCCATTCTGGCCGATGTCGCCCTATGGCGTGACGCTCAGGGCCGCCCAATTGATCACACCAAAGCTGACCCCATTACCGCCGAAGAGGTGTTGGCCACACTAGAGAGCCAAGGCACCCAGCCGCAGGTAGGTGATGTTTTATTAATCCGTACCGGTTGGTTGGGGTGGTACCGCCAACTTAGCCAAGACGAGCGCCAAGCTATGGGCCCATCTCATACCAACCCGGGGCTTCACCCCGACGAAAGCACCGCTCAGATGCTGTGGGATCTGCACGTGGCGGCGGTGGCAGCCGACAACCCTTCACTTGAGGTGTGGCCTCCGGGTGCCCTACATAGTGCCGATGAAATTGCTGCCATTCGCGGCCGACCAGGTGCCAGCGTGGAGCTGTTCATTCACCAGCGGATTCTGCCGCTTCTGGGCATTCCCATTGGTGAACTTTTCGAGCTGGATGCACTAGCAGATGATTGCGCGGCTACCGGCACCTATGAGGGGTTCTTCACCTCGGCACCGTTGAACCTTCGCCAAGGCGTGGCCAGCCCACCCAATGCGTTGGTCATTCGTTAAACGCTCGATCTCACGTTTTAACGGCGTTTCATTCGACGGTGTTGAGGTGCTCTTTTCAGGCGCTCTCGCCGATTTGGTTATCGCTACTTATCTGATGGTGCTCTAGCGACCACTGTGGCCGAAACCACCGGCACCGCGTTCAGTTTCTTCGACAAAACTAGCCACCGGTAACCACCCAACTTCTTCAACTTTTTGTACTACTAGTTGGGCGATCCGGTCACCGCGGCTAACCACGAAATCATTGTGGGAGTCGGTGTTCAACAAGATCACTTTCAACTCACCTCGATAACCAGCATCGATAAGGCCGGGCGAGTTCATAAGCGTGACACCGTGATTCAGCGCTAAGCCACTCCGAGGCAGCACAAAACCGGCGTGACCAGGTGGTATAGCCACGGCCATGCCGGTGGCGACCAGTAATCGGCCACCACCACGATCCACCACTCCATCTTCACTAGCGACCAGGTCAAGACCAGCATCTCCGCCGCGGGCATAGGCGGGCAGTGCAAGCTTGGGGTCGAGACGCACAATTGGCACGTGAAGCATGTATGTACCCTAGACCGCTAGAGCGCGACGCCAAGAACGCCTAGCATCGCAACAATGCTGGTTTGGATGGATCTTGAGATGACTGGGCTTGACCCAGAACGCCACGTAATTGTTGAGATTGCCACCCTCATCACCAACGATGAACTAGAGATAATTGCCGAAGGACCAGAGTTAGTTCTTCACGCCTCACCAGATGAGCTGGCCGAAATGGACCCTTTCGTGGTGAACATGCACACCAGAAGTGGTCTCATCCCTCGGATTGAATCGTCGGAAGTGACCCTGGCCGATGCCACTTCCCAAACGCTGGCCTTCTTGCAAGAACATATTCCGGAGGCTCGTACCGTGCCGCTCTGTGGCAATTCGATTGGCACCGATCGGCGTTTCCTCTATAAGTACATGCCCGAAGTAGAGGAGTTCTTGCATTATCGATCGGTGGATGTTTCCACCATTAAAGAACTGGCCCGACGTTGGAACCCATCGATCTTTAAAAAGGCACCCAGCAAAGAAACGGCGCATCGAGCGCTGGATGACATTAAAGAAAGCATCAACGAGCTCCGGTTTTATCGGCATTACATGTTTGTGTCACCGGAACTGCCACCACCGCCATCACCGGGCGCAAATTCATAAGAATTGACCTAAGCTCGTTTTAATGCGGGGAAATTCAGCCGAACACGGCCACCAGCACGATCACAGCCACGGGGCCACAACCCAAGGCGTTGTCCGTGAAGAGCGCCAGCCACCACAAGATGAGGCCGTAGAAGTCAGCCCTGGTGTAATTCGAGTTCAGCTGCCCATCTCTATCCCCGGGCTAGGACATGTGAACTGCTATGCCATGCCCGACAAAGAGGGCATCACACTAGTTGATCCGGGTCTACCCGGCCCCAAATCTTGGCGAGAGCTCACCAAACGCCTCAAAGCCGCTGACCTACCAGTGAAGCGGGTGCATACCGTGGTGATTACCCACTCTCATCCTGATCATTTTGGCCAAGCCGGGCGGCTCCACCAGGACTACGGAGCACGAGTTGTGACCCATCGTAACTTTCGTACGTATTTCGACCGCGACGAAGAAATCGATGAGATCACGACCGACGATATTGGTGCTGCCACCACCAAGGCTGTGGTGAACCCGATCAATGACAACGAGACCAACACCACCCACAAGAGCAACGATCCCTGGCCCGGCCAGTTGCCCTGGGGCAGCAGCCAGGGGCACCAAGATTCTCCCGATTACGTTCCGGCTAAAGAGCGTTTGCGCTACCGGCTTTTACGCTTTGTGGGCGGCCGAATGGGTGCAGTTCCAAGACCCACCCACCGTATCGATGATGAACAAAGCATTGAGCTAGGCGGACGGCGCTGGGTGGGAGTGTTCACCCCGGGGCACACCAATGACCACCTGTGTTTGCTAGACCCAGAAACTGGCACCTTTATTTCCGGTGATCATGTATTGCCAACCATCACTCCACACATTTCTGGTCTGGGTAGTGTGGTCGATCCGCTGAGCGACTTTTTTCGTTCGCTCGAAGCCGTGGGAGAGCTAGAAGGGGTCAACAAAGTTCTGCCCGCACACGGTCTAGAGTTCGCCAACCTAGCAGAGCGTGCCCAAGCCGTGATTGACCACCACCAAGAACGTCTCGGGCTATTGCGCGAAGCTTCTGGAGAGTTCGGTTGGGCCACCGTTTCTCAATATTCCACCAAGCTGTTCAAACCTCGATCCTGGGGTCGTCTGGCTGATAGTGAAACCTACGCTCATCTCGAACATCTGCGCGTCACGGGACGCGCCGAAGTACGTGACACTGGCACTGAATTGCAGTATTTGGTGTCTGAGTAATTGAACGCAGGCTAAAGCGGCGCGATTAGCGCACTCACCAGCGGCTCATCGGCTTCTGGGGTCACCAACCAGAGTTGTAGGCCGCCGTTTATATCGTGCTTCACGGCATATTCGACCTGGGCACCACGCTCGATCGGCAACCGATACTCGGCTTCGGCTCGATAAGGAACAGCAAAACCACCGACCGTAGAACGTTCCTCTTCTACTACCGCCCAAGCCAGCGCGTTGTTCATATGCCCCAAGACGTCGAAGTCACAAAAACGTAACGGCCACGCAACCGTTTTATCGGCAGCGTCATCACGCCCGGGGTGACTAAGGCGTGCTCGTACCACTCGACCATTGGCCGCCTCGTCGTAGATTTCGTGAAATTGAGACGGCAGCTTCTTGGGTCTGCCTGTTTCAGAATCGAGGTGCACCCATAACGTCGAGGCCTCGATATGCGCACCATTTTCGCCTTGAATCGACACCCGGCGTTCCGCCCAACGGCTACCGGTGCCGCCACAAAAAGTGGTAAGCCTCAAGGACTCTCGTAACATTGCTTCCCGGTGCACGTTTATCACGGTCTTACGCACCACCCACGACATGTCATCACGCAACCCCGCGTCGACCGTGTCGTCGTTTGAAACGTCCTGAACATACCGAGCCACTGCATCGAGCCTTAACCGGCCCTTCGGCGAAACATCACCTAGCCGCACCATTCGCTTCGCGCTAAACGTTCTACCCCGCGAAGGAATTGGGACCATGTCTATCTCACTATCCATCTCACCGTTAGAGGTTGGCAGTTTCCCGATCGGTGAACTCATAGCTGCGACGATACCTAACCGTGTTACCCATGTTGCATTTAACCCACTAACCTTAAGAGATATGGAGGTCGATGGTGCCTAGCTCTAACCGCACCCTTTGGGGCATGCAGGTTCGCCATTTGCTAACCGGTTTAGCCGTGGCTGTAATTGCCGCTGTGGCAGCTGGCCTTCTCACCTTTGTCACCTTGGCGGACAACGACACGGCCGCCAATAAAGCTGACGACGTTGTAAACCTCTCCGACCCAGCGCTAGACGATAACGCCGACGTTGAGGGTCGGCCCGTCGCGCTGCCTTATGAAACTTTTGATGGGGCCGAGGCCAACACTGCGGAATTTCTGGGAACTCCCCTAGTTATTAACTTTTTTGCCGAATGGTGTGCCCCTTGTCTGGCCGAGATGCCAGCCTTTGAATCGGTCTATCAAGAGCTGGATGGCGAGGTCGAGTTCTTAGGAGTTAGTCACCTAGAGTCGGCTGAACAAGGTCAAAAAGTAATTGACGCCACCGGGGTCACGTATTTGTTGGGCCGTGATCCATCGGGCACGATGATGGCCGACCTTGATGGCTTTGGTTTGCCCACCACGGCCTTTGTTAGCCGTAGTGGAACGGTGGTTAAGGTCCATACCGGTCCCCTTGATGCCAAAACTTTGCGCTCCATGATCGACGAGCTGATCTTGTGAGGGCTAGGCAGCCATGAACAGCACGCAGCTGGCGTACGCGTTCACCTTGGGCATGGTTTCAACCGTGAACCCTTGTGGCTTCGCTATGCTGCCCGCCTATCTTTCCTACTTCCTTGGGCTTGAAGATGCCCCCGAGAAGACGAGCGCTGGGGTGCTACGAGCCTTGGCCGTTGGCTTGGCTGTTACGGCTGGATTTGTGGGTGTTTTTGGTGTGATCGGGTTGGCCATCACACAGCTCTCACTTTCCATCAACAACCACCTGGCTTGGGTAACTCTTGCTATTGGGGTGGGCTTGGTGGCCCTCGGTATTGCAATGTTGTTGGGCTTTGAACTTTCGGTGCGCTTGCCCATGGTGCAAATGGGTACTGGTAGTCGAGAGCTTTCATCGATGTTTCTATTCGGTATCTCGTATGCCATCGCGTCGCTCTCATGCACTTTGCCACTGTTCTTGCCTGTGATGGCGAACGCATTTGAAGCCAACAACCTTGCCACGGGGGTAACTACTTTCGTGGTCTATGCGGCAGGCATGGGCCTAATCCTTTCGGCGGTGACCATGGCATTGGCACTGGCTAAAGGTGGACTGGTCAAACGTCTTCGGTCGCTACAGGCCTACGTCAATAAGATCTCTGGGGTCTTGCTAGTTATTGCAGGTCTCTACCTCACCTATTACGGCTATTGGGAAGTGCGGGTACTTGCTGATCCGTTGAATCCGCCGCCAAGTGGGCCGGTCGACTTCGTTACCAATCTAAGCGCCAACTTCAAAGAACTTATTACCAATGTTGGTGGTCTACGCTTGGCCATTGTTCTAGGTGCCGTGGTGGCCATCGCCTTGGTCATCACTATTGGCACTAAATCGCCTAGCACCCCGGAAAAGACAAACACCGAAGCTTAGGTGCGCCATACTCGAAAGTATGGACCTTCGAATTTTCACCGAACCGCAACAAGGCGCGAGCTACGACACACTTCTAGCCGTAGCCAAAGAAACTGAGCGCCTAGGCTTCGATGCTTTCTTTCGCTCCGACCATTA
Source organism: Acidimicrobiia bacterium (assembly GCA_041676705.1). Classification (NCBI taxonomy): domain Bacteria; kingdom Bacillati; phylum Actinomycetota; class Acidimicrobiia; species Acidimicrobiia bacterium. Next base: position 128,117 of record JBAYRL010000005.1, on the reverse strand, counting down.
CCTAAAGATGGGCAACATGTCGGGCTTACCGGGGCCAACGGATGCTTGGCTGACCTTGGCTGCCCTAGCCCGTGAGACTTCACGAATCCGCCTGGGAACTTTGGTAACAGCCATGACGTTTCGACTGCCTGGCCCGCTGGCGATCAGCGTGGCTCAGGTTGATGCGATGAGCGGTGGTCGCGTTGAACTTGGTATTGGTACCGGTTGGTACGAAGAGGAACACACCGCTTATGGCATTCCTTTTCCGCCGCTCGGCGAGCGTTTTGAGCGCCTTCACGAGCAGCTAGAAATAATTACTGGACTGTGGGAAACCCCAGCTGGTGAGCGGTTCAGTTATCCAGGTAAGCATTACCAATTGACCAATTCACCAGCGCTGCCCAAACCACACCAGCAGCCGCGTCCGCCCGTCATAATTGGCGGCGGTGGGCCTAAACGCACCCCGGCGTTGGCGGCGCGCTTTGGCGATGAATTCAACCAACCCTTCACACCACTTGATCGCTATGCCAAGCAGCACGACCGTGTGAACGCCGCTTGTGAAACGATTGAGCGCGACCCGGCCACCTTGTTGCATTCCGCGGCGTTGGTAGTTTGTTGCGGGGAAGACGAAGCTAGCTTTGCTCGCCGAGCGGCCAACATTGGGCGAGAAGGCGCTGAACTTCGTGAAAACGGTGCGGCGGGCACCCCCGATGAGGTGCTCGCCAAGCTTCGTGCCTATGCCGATGCTGGAGCGAAGCGCTTCTATCTCCAAGTGCTCGACTTAGAGGACCTCGAACACCTAGGTCTGATTGCGCAAGCCGTGATGCCTGAAGTCGCACGCTGGTAGCCACAACCTATTCATCCGCCCTTGCGACAAAAGACAAAAGGTGGATAGTTCTGCTGACTATTTCAGCGAACTATCCACCTAACTTAATCAGTCTTAGGGCTTTTCAGCCTAAGTGGGATTACTGAGCCAAATCGGAAATCGATTTCAAACCGTATTGATCGGCGGTCTCTTGGGTGACCACAAACGAATTGCTATCAACAGCCGGAGCAGCGTCGTAGGCACGCACCCCTTGGTCTTCCAAATAAGGAATTAATAGCTCCAAGGTCTCATCAACATTACCGGTTGCTTCCCCAGCGTTCTGGTTTAGGAACTCGAGCGCTGAAGCTACGTATTCCACGGTGAAATTAATGTCTCCACGGTCGAACGACGAAAAGACGATGTCACGGTAACCGCCGAGGGCCTGATATTTAACATCGAAGCCAACACTGGCTAAGGCTTGGCCATAAACCTGTGACAGCAGCTCGCTTTCGCTGAAGTCTTGGGAACCAATCACAATGGTGGGGCCATCTTTGGCTTCCCCATCGTTACCAAGAAGCTCTTGTGCTTCTAACCAATCAGCTGCCACGTCTTTGGCGTCTAGCAGCTCGATTTCGAACTGACGGTTCATCTCGGTTAACTCGGAGGTGGTGAGTTTGGCGGAAACGGCGTTCACCACATTCTCTAGGTCATCACCGTAGGCTTCATCAAGCTCGTTCGAGGCGACCGGCACTATATTGTCGGCGTTGATCAAACCTTCGGTGTCATCGAGCACTACCCAACCTTCTTCAGCAATCACCGGGTTGGTGGAAAACAAAACTGCTACGTCAATTTCGCCGCCTCGAAGTGCCGCGACGGTTAACGGACCGGCACCGTCAAGGGAAACAAAGTTCGCTGAGAGGTCAACGCCGTAAACGCTTTCCAAACCAGGAATGCAGAACGGGTTGGTGGGGCAATCTGGGGGGCCACCTAGGCGCAGGTCAGAGGCCACCACATCGCCTCCGGCACCGTTGTCGGTTTCACCACCGTTATCATCGTTGTTCGCTGCGGTGGTTGAGGTAGTACCGTCGTCGCCAGCAGCGTCGTCGTCATCGCTACTGCAGGCACCAGCTATGAGGCCAAGTACCCCAAGCAATGAAACCAGCAGAAGCAAGCTTCGGCGTCGAGTAGTCATAATTATTCCTTCCCGGCAATTATTTGCCGTTGGGGTTGTTGTTCGAACCGTGATTTGGTGCCAGTGCTCGAGCACGTTGGCGTTGCCAAGGGGTGAGCACCTTCTCGAGCGCCGAAAAAGCCATCTCGGTCACAACAGCTATCACTGCTACCAAGAAAGCCCCGGTCAACAATTTGCCGTCATTAAATTGCGACAAACCTTCGGTAATGAAAGAACCGAGCGCAGAGAAACCAATCAACGCACCAAGTGTAGCGGTTGCCACAATTTGAACCGCCGCGATGCGTAAACCATTCACAATTAATGGCAACGCGATTGGCAGCTCTACCTGGCCCAGCACTTGAAAGGGTTGCAGTCCCATACCGTTAGCCGACTGGACTATGGCCGGGTCAACCTCGCGCACCCCGGTGTAGGTGTTGGTAAAAACCGGTGGGATCCCCAAGAGCACCAGAGGAACCATGGTCGGCCAAAACCCTAAGCCGAACCCCCAACGGATTGAGAACGGCACGGCTAATGCCATAATGCCAAAGCTGGGTAGCGCCCGGCCGATGTTGGCCAATGAGACTGCCAACACACCTCCACGCTTTATATGTCCGAGCACCAACGCCGGTGGAATCGAGATGGCGGCGGCCACGGCCGTTGCTATCACCGAAATCTGAACATGAGCCCAGGTACGGTTGGCGATACCGTTTCGACCCCACCAGTTTGAGGCTTCGGTTATGTAGTTCCAAAACTCCGAAAACGAGTCGAGCATTATGGGGCACCTCGCTTCGCCCACGGGGTCGAAAGCCGCTCCAACAGCACCAGTAGCAGATCAAGCAGTACCGCTAGAACGAGGGAGAGTCCCGTTCCTAGAACGATGGGCGTGGAGAATTCACGGCGCAAACCATCAAGAATAAAAAGGCCGTAACCCCCCATCCCCACTAAGGCGGTGATGGTCACTAGACCGACCACCGTCACCGTAGCCACTCGAACCCCGGCGATTATGGTGGGGGTCGCCAATCGTAATTCCACACTTATGAATCGGCGCAGCGGCGTATAGCCCATGGCATCAGCGGCCTCGATGACTGCTGGCGACACACTGTTAACCCCCGTCACAATATTGCGCACCAAAATCAACAGGGTGTAGCTAACCAACGCAATTTCTGAGGTTGTGAAGCCGAGACCGGTAATCGAGACCAAGAAAGCGAACAACGCTAGCGACGGCACGGTGTAAAAGAAGCCTGTGACCCAAGTAATGGGCGGGTAGGTTTTAGGCCAACGCAGCGCCACCAAACTTAAGGCCAGCGCAATCGCTAAACCCACCCCCACCGCAAAAGCCGTCAACTCAAGGTGGTCGATGGTGCGTTCCCACACCAGGTCTAGGTGGTCGCCAACCCAACGCCACGAGATGAACTCATCTCGCAATGATGCTTGGGCGACAAGCCAAAATTCGTTCACAACAATTGCCCCTACTAGGCGATGCCCTCGCTTATAGCCGCCACGGTCACCATGCCTAAATAGCGCCCATCATCTATCACGACCGCCACCCGGGTCTTGGAATTTACAATCTCATCAAGGGTGGCACGCAAGGTGGTGTTTAAATCGACGACCGCTCGGAATGAATGCATGGTTGCGTCGCCCATTCGATCGAGTCCACGTATTTCATCCTCCCAAACCCAGCCGCACAGCTGATCTCCATCAGCTACCGCCACCCAATCAAGTTTTTGGTCTTGGATTACCCCTAAGGCTTCAGCCGCCGTGGCATTGGCCTGCACGGTCCAGTCCAAACTGATTTCAATGTCATTCGGGGTCATTAATGAAAGCCGCCGCAAGCCCCGTTCTTTACCCAAGAACTCTTCAACAAAGGGTGAGGCAGGTGCCGCTAATAGTTCTGCCGGGGTGCACTGTTGCGCCACAATACCCCCGGTTTCAAAGAGAACTACTTCATCACCAAGGAGAATGGCCTCATCAATATCGTGGGTAACTAGAACCGTGGTTTTGTTCAGCCGCCGTTGAAGTTCAAGCAGCTCACTTTGTAGTCGAGCACGAACTACTGGATCAACAGCACTGTATGGCTCATCCATCAATAAGATCGGTGGGTCAGCCGCCAAGGCCCTGGCCACACCGACCCGTTGTTGCTGACCACCGGAAAGTTCACTTGGATATCGCCGCATCATTTCCGGATCAAGGCCGACTAATGACACCAACTCGGCCACCCGCTCACGAATGCGTCGCTTTGGCCAACCTAAAAGTTTGGGGACAGTGCCAATGTTAGCTTCGATGGTGCGATGAGGAAACAGCCCAATTTGCTGGATCACATAGCCAATTTGGCGACGCAGTTCATGCTTGGGGAGTTCCAAAATATTGTTGCCGAGCACCGAAATCGTGCCTGAGGTGGGATCGATTAGTCGGTTGATCATTTTAAGCGTGGTGGTTTTACCGCAACCCGAAGGTCCCACAAAGACCACCAGACGACCAGCCGGAATTTCGAGGTCAAGCGACGCAACAGCCGCGGTGGTGGCGCCCGGAAACACTTTGGTGACCGAGTCGAGCCGGATCGCTACCTCATCCGCGCTCATCAGCGAGGTCCAATCACCTCGGTGCCACGCATGTAGGGCCTTAACACTTCGGGAACTGAAATGGTGCCATCGGCTTGGCGGTGTGTTTCCACCACCGCCGCCCAAGTGCGAGGCCAGCCCATAGCCGAACCGTTAACGGTGTGAATTACTTCAGGAGAGCCACCGGCGGACGGACGAAAACGGATGTTGGCACGCCGAGCTTGGTAGTCCGAGAACCACGATACCGATGAGACTTCCAACCACATATCGCAACCAGGCGCGTAGGCTTCAATGTCCCAAGTACGAGCAGCCGAATTTCCAATGTCGCCAGCACACAAGTCTAATACCCGATATGCGAGCCCCAAGTCACGCAAAATAGCTTCTGAGCGAGCCAAAATATCGGCTTGGGCCTCCTGAGCCGTTTCGGCAGTGGCGGCGTAGGCCAACAACTCCACCTTGTCGAATTCATGGCTGCGCAGCACCCCGCGGGTGTCGCGGCCAGCCGCACCAGCCTCACGGCGGTAGCAAGAGGTATGGGCCATAAATTTCATTGGTAGGTCGGCCTCTTCAAATATCTGGTCACGACCTAGCGAGGTTAGGGGCACTTCGGCGGTGGGAATAGCCCAAAGTTCGTCGCGTTCCATGTGGTAGGCCTCATCGACAAACTTCGGCAGATGGCCGGTGGCGATCATGGTGTCAGTACGTACCAGAGTTGGTGGGCGAATTTCTTCGTAGGCGTCACCGTTTTGGTCGAGGGAGTATTGAATCATCGCTCGAAGTAAACGGGCACCTTCGCCGCGGTACATAGAAAACATGGCACCTGAAATACGACCGGCGGCTTCTTGGTCGAGCAAGCCCAGCTCACTGGCAATTTCCCAATGCGGTACCCGCTGGTGGGGAGCATAGTTAGCGGCGTCGTAGCCCTCGACCCGTAAAATTACGTTGTCTTGTTCGCCGGCCCCATCAGGGGCATCGTCGCTAGGCAGATTGGGCAGAACCAGCAGCACCTCACGGATTTTCGCTTCTACTTCGGCCACTTGGCTATCTAGCTCAGCTTCTTTCGCACCAAGTTCACGGCTTTTCGCCTGCAGCTGAGCGGCATCATCTTGGCGTTTGTCGCGAAACAGCTGGCCCACTTCTTTAGAGATGGCATTCACTTGGGTTCGCAGTTCATCCCGAGAAGAGGCTAACGACCGCCGTGTAGCATCGAGCTCTAATAAGTTGTCGATAGACACACCATCGTCACCACGACGCGCTAGTGCAGCCTTCACGATTTCGGGGTCGGTTCTTACCCGGCGCAAATCCAGCATGACCTAAACGCTAGCAATTAACACCGCCCTCACACCCACTATGATGCGATACCTATATCGCAGAGCAGCCCTTTCGCGGTTAGCGTTGTAGCGGTGAAGCTAGGTGTGGCGCCCGCAATTAGTGTGGATTCGTTGGTGGTTGACTACGGGGATACCCGTGCCGTTAAAGGCATCAGCTTCCATGGTTTCCCGGGTCAAGTAACGGCTCTTCTAGGCCCTAATGGTGCTGGGAAAACGACCACCATCGAGGCGCTCGAAGGTTATATTAAACCTTCATCTGGTTCTGTTACGGTCTTCGGCCTGAACCCCATTCGTGATCACAAAGCTTTGGTGGCCCGCATGGGCGTAATGCTGCAATCCGGTGGCGTGTATCCTGGCATTCGACCACTGGAGGTTCTGCGGCTCTTTGCTAGCTATTACCCAAACCCGCTGAACCCCGAGACTCTTTTGGAGAGGGTTGGCCTGGCCCATCGCTCCAAAGCAACCTGGCGCACTCTTTCGGGAGGTGAGAAACAGCGGTTGAGCCTGGCGTTGGCTCTTATTGGTCAGCCCGACATTGTGTTCTTGGACGAGCCGGGCGCTGGATTGGACGTTGAAGGACGACATCTGGTGCATGGCCTTATCCGCACACTGCGTAGTGAAGGCGTCACCTTTGTATTAGGCACCCATGATCTGGTGGAAGCTGAAACCCTGGCCGATCGGGTGATCATTATGAATCGCGGTTTGGTCGTGGCCGATGCCGATATTGAAGTGCTGCTTGCTGACCATCCGGCTGACACGCAGTTCTCAACCAACTCAACCTTCGAAACCCACGAACTATCGCGGCACCTCGGACATCAGGTAGAAAGTTTGGGTGGTGGTAACTATCTGATCGCCGCACCGCCCGATCCAGTTCTCATCGCAGCCCTGACCGCTTGGCTGGCGGCGAACCAGATTTCGCTTGGAACGCTACATGGCAGCCGTTTGGGTCTCGAAGAGATCTTCCTGCGCCTGACTAAAGAAGAGACCTAGTGAACGCTTTACGCACCCAGATTTCTACTGAGCTGAAGCTGAACCTTCGTAACGGCGAGCAGCTACTTCTAACGCTGGGCATTCCAGTGTTATTGCTGACGTTTTTTTCGTTGGTCGACGTTCTGCCGGTGCCCGAGCAGGTGGACAATTCGGTGGATTATTTGGCACCGGGCATCTTGGCGCTGGCAGTACTATCAAGTGCCTTCACCGGCCTAGCCATTGCTACTGGGTTCGAACGCCAATACGGGGTCTTGAAGCGTTTAGGTACCACGCCCCTTGGTCGGCCTCGGTTATTGATCGCCAAGACCGCCACCGTCATCGCCATCGAACTGATTCAGCTATTGGTGCTACTTCCTTTGGCCTTGGCGCTCGGCTGGTCGCCTTCTATCCATCCGCTTCCGCTGGTTGGCGCTGTTGTCTTGGCCACCATTGCCTTTGCCGGTGTGGCCCTGCTCTTAGCAGGCACCTTGCCCGGTTTGGTGGTTTTGGCGGCTGCTAACGCCGTCTACTTAGTGTTACTCCTCTTCAGCGACATCATCATTCCCCTTGATGGTATACCTGGTATTCTGGCCACCCTTTCGGGCTTGCTTCCTAGCACAGCTTTCGCACAGCTCGTGAGGGCCAGCCTGGCCGGGGGATGGGGCCCGACCCATGCCTGGGTGACTTTAAGCATTTGGGCCCTCGTCTCACCGGCTTTAGCGAGTAAATTCTTTCGCTGGCAGTGAGCGCAAGGGCCCAAATCAATTCTTAGATTATGGAGTTGTATTAACCGCGGTGGTGGCAACCTAGTAGGCGGTTACCGTGCCGCCGACCGTTTAGCTTAGGTAACCCGACGACCAGAACTCGAAACTAGCCAAAGCACCAATGTAAACGGCACACGATGCCACTAGCCCGGCAACAAATACCGAACTAAACAGCTTGGTATCAAACTTGAGGTGCATGAAAAAGGCCGCGACATACCAGAACTTAATGACCATCAATACCAACAAGATGGGGATAACCGCCGAGCCCAAAGCATCTTCTGAGGGGTAGGTGGCAACCTCGGCTGCAGTTAGCACCGCCAAGATGAGGGCGATCTTGACGTAGGTCTTTTCGCTCGGATGCGCTTCCGACTTAAGCTTGGTATTTGCCGCGCCAGATTCTGGAGACATGGAGCTCATCTTTAGTTCCTATGGGATCAGGTACACAATCGTGAAGACCAGAATCCACACGATGTCTACGAAGTGCCAGTACAAGCCAACGGTTTCTACCGCCACTGATCTACGCTCATCTAATTTGCCGCGCATTGCCAGTATTAGCAGTGAGAACAACATCACTATTCCAATGGTTACGTGAACGCCATGGAAACCAGTGAGCGTGTAGAACGCCGAGGCAAAGATGTTGGTAGTAAAGCCCAATCCTTCACGGTAGAAGGCAGTGAACTCATAAACCTGACCGGCGATGAAAGTTGAACCCAAAAGCCCGGTAGTCAGCAGCCACAGCTTCAGCCGAGCAATGTCGCCACGTTGAATGGCCGACAGTGCCAGAACCATGGTGAGAGAACTCATCAGCAACACAAACGAAGAAGCCGATGTGAACCAGATGTCAAACACATCTCGCGGCTGGATACCACCCGCTGGGACACGCCCCTTATAGAGCAGATAGGTGGAGATCAGCCCACCAAAGAGCATGCACTCAGAGCCAAGGAACACCCACATGCCCAACTTAACGCTGGGAATATTTGTGGTGGTATCCATTGGGTCAGCAGGAGCATGCCCTGCTACTGCCATTGCATCAGCCAACGGGAGCCTCCTCAGGCGTAAGCGTGGATTCGTCACTCGATTCGGCATCGGTGCTCTCGGCGGACTCGTCGATGGCCGACGCTTCGCCCGATGGGCTTGCTGCATCGTCTTCGCCGTGTCCAGGCACGTTGTCGATGTCATCTGGTGGCTCCATAGCCCAACCCCAAACGCCGACCACAAACACCACTACTCCACCAAGGGTGATCCACAGGTTAAAGATTAGACCCCAAGCAATGAAGGGCATTCCGACCGCTGTCACCAATGGCCAGTATGACGGTGAGGGCAAATGCACCCCGGTTCCGTCACCGGGCTGTGCGATTTCCTCACCGGTAGCAATACGACGGACCACACCGTCTTCATCTTCGGCGTATTTACGGTGCCAGAACTCGTCAATCTGAGTGACAGTAGGCGTTACGTCAAAGTTGTGAACTGGTGTTGGAGATTGCAGCATCCACTCCAAACCTCGGGCATCCCATGGGTCAGGACCAACGTTGACCGCGTTCTTCTTGAACTTGGCATAGCTCATTAACACGTTCACCACGAACATGATTACCGAGGTGGCCAGGATGAAGGCACCAACCGTGGCCCAGAAGTTCCAGAATTCGAAGCCATAGTTAGCGTCGTAGGTATAAACCCTACGGCTCATGCCTTGTAGCCCGAGAATATGCATGGGACCAAAGGTGAGGTTGAAGCCCACCATCATGATCCAGAAGTTCCAGTGGCCCAAACGCTCACTCAAGGTGTAACCAAACGCTTTCGGCCACCAGTAATAGAAACCACCGATGAAGGCAAAGAAGGCACCACCAAAGAGCACATAGTGGAAGTGCGCCACAATGTAGTAGGTGTCAGTTTGCTGGGTATCAGCTGGCGCGATGGCGTGGGTTACACCTGAAAGTCCACCGATGGTGAACATGGTGATAAGCCCAATCGAGAACAGCATGGGCGAGGTAAAGCGCAGTCGCCCGCCCCACATGGTGGCCAGCCAGTTCAAAATCTTTACACCGGTTGGGACCGCGATGAACATGGTGGCTAAGGCGAAGGCGGCCACCGAAAGTGGGCCCATACCTGAGGCGAACATGTGGTGCGCCCAAACGCCGAAGCCCATGAAACCAATGGCAATTCCAGAGAACACCATAAAGGGATAGCCGAAGATTGGTTTGCGAGAGAACGTTGGAATGATCTCGGAGACAATCCCGAAGGCTGGCATGATCATCAGGTACACCTCAGGGTGACCGAAGATCCAGAAGAGGTGCTGCCACAACAGCGGATCGGCACCGGCTTCGACCTTGAAGAAGTTAGCGTCAAAGAGGCGATCCATAGCCAACAGGATCTGCGCAACGGTTAGCGAAGGAACAGCGAAGAGCAGCAGGAACTGGGTAACAATCGCCATCCAACTAAATACCGGGACCTTCATTAACGTCATGCCTGGCGCACGCAGGTTAAAGAAGGTGGTAATTAGGTTCACCGCACCGGTCAACGATGAGAAACCAGTGAGGAAGATACCCATATTCCAAAAGTCGATACCGTGAGTTGGGGAGAACACGACACCAGAGTTTGGAGCGTAGTTAAACCAACCGCCATCGGGTGCGCCGCCTAGGAACCAGGCCGAGTTCAGCATAATTCCACCCATGAGGAACACCCAGAAGCTGAAGGCGTTCATGCGGGGGAAAGCTACGTCACGGGCACCGATTTGTAGCGGTATCAGGTAGTTAGCAAAAGCTGAACCAATGGGCATCACCGCCAAGAAGATCATGGTGGTGCCATGCATGGTGAACACTTGGTTGTAGGTGTCAGCATCAAGCAGCGTGCCGTTTGGTACAGCCAACTGCAAGCGGATCAGCAGTGCTTCAACACCACCGATCATCAAGAAGAACAGCGCGGCCGCGCCGTACATGATGCCCACACGCTTGTGGTCAACGGTGGTTAGCCATGAGCGCCAGCCCGTGCTAGCCGTTGGACGTTTGAATACGCCCAGGGCGGCAGTGCCACCTTTATGGCCCCCTGTTGTTAATGCGGCGGGGGTTGCCTCGATGTTAGCCATAGTGCTAGTTCTCCGAAACTAGTGACCGATGCCCGAAAGCTCAGTCGTTACGGGGGCCGGTCCAAACCGGTCCATCAGCGGTCGAAATCAGATACTCAACAACATCACTGATCTGGTCCTCATCCAAACCAAGCGTCGGCATTCCTCGTTGTTCATCGGGAGCCATTGCCTTTTGCGACTTTGGATCTCGAATCCAAGCAGACAGCTGACCGCGATCAACATTACCGTCGTCGTCGTACAATTCAAAGATCCCGCCAGCGTAAACCCGACGTGATGCGAAGTGTGTTAAATCAGGAGCAGTGTTCGACACCAGAGGGATTTTTTCGTCACTGGGTTGAGTTTCCAAACCACGGATTCGGTGGCAGGAGGCACAGTTTGCTTCGAAAACTTCCTGTCCACGTTGTTGAGCTTCGGTTTCGGCTGGGCGGGCATCGGCCAGCTGATCTTGTATCCACTGCTCAAACTCATCGGGGGGAAGCACGATCACTCGCATACGCATTTCAGCGTGGCTCAAGCCGCAGAATTCGGTGCATTGTCCGAAGAAATAGCCAGGCTTCTCGCTCTCAAGGGAAAGGGTGTGCATACGGCCCGGAACTGCGTCGCGTTTACCGTTCAACCGCGGAATCCAAAAAGAGTGGATAACGTCGTTCGAAGTGATGGAAAGGTCGGCCTGACGTCCAGCTTCTATAACCATTTCGTTGGCCGTCACGATGTCGTATTCACCGTCGCCATCAAGGTCGTAGCTAAATTGCCACCACCATTGGTTACCTTCCACCAGCACATGAAGGGCGTCGTCATCGCGCTTTTCGAGATCGAAAATCTGAACCAGGGTAAACACAGCGATCACGGCTAGCACCACGGTTGGTACCACAGTCCAGCCAATTTCAAGCTTGTTATTACCGTGAATTTGTTCTGGCAATACATCGGGGTCGTCGCTCGAGCGTTCACGGAAACGCCAAGCCATGTAGATAGCCGCGCCCAGGACGAACACCATGACTACGCCAGCCACGATAAAGACCGGGCCGACCAGCGAGTGAATAACCTTTGACTCGCGGCCTTCGGGTTGCAAGGTGTCAAGCGGAGTTCCAGTAGCACAACCGCTTAGGAAAACGGCTACTAGACCTAAGAGGCCTAAACCAAGCCAGGAATTCGGTTTGCGAGATGAATTCTTCTTAGCGAAGGTCATGCTCTGTTTTCTCCAATGCTAAGGCTCTGGACGCTGGCCTGGGCACTGGCCCCACCGGCGTCAGTCGCTTCTACTAGCTCGTGGCCGTTAGATACAACCACCGCAGCACTGCCACCACCAGCTTGGTGGAATTCACGTTCCCCTACAGCCACACCAATCAAGCCGCCGACCACAATTGCGAGACCACCCAAGATCAAGACCGTGGCGACTACAGCACGGCCAGCGCCATCGCGGTTAGACAGAATGATCGCGAGCAACAAAATCACTGCTCCAGTAAGTGCAAATGCTGCTAGCGCCCCCCACTGTGACAACGACAACAGGATGCGCGAAACAAAGAATACAAAGGTGAAGACCAAGAGTACCGCTGCCGCAGGAACTTCCACCGGGGACATCACCCGATGTCGAATGGCACGATTGATTCCGGCGCTGCCAGTGGCGCTATCTGACCAGGCCAGAACGGTCCACTCCACGGTGGCGATGGCAAGAACTAAAATTCCTACACCGAAGACAAACGGGGCGGCCACAAGGCCGATCATCACCAGTGCTAATCCCATGGCGGCCACTGGTGGCCAAGGTGCAATAGTGGCGGGTGGTTCTACAACTGGCAGAGTTTCTCCGCCAGCGAGCTGTAGCACCGCTTGTGGGTCAGCATCACGGTAGGCAGTGGTTACCACCCCCATAAAGAAGGCCGCTAACGCCACGCTCATCAACAAGATGTAGGCGTGTTGATCGCCAATCGGCCCGCTCCAGCCAAAGGAAAGGACCCCAAGGAGTGAGGCATCGGTGGCCAAACCGAATATCGCTGCTGCGATAATGGCGATAACGCTAAGGCCGAAATATATCTTTGCGCCAAGTGTAATCATCAGTGATGCCCTTACTTGATGTTGTAGATAGCAGCCCAGATCACCGCATAAGCAATGACCGCCGCGTGCCAGAACATAGCTGCGCCAACCATGCCTTCATGATCTCGGGCCGAATACTGGCCAGCGAGACTTCGGAAGGTGGCGACTGCCAGATACACCATGGCGATTACCAGCATGAGGAACTGGGTACCGGCAATGGCGTTAATTAGCGTGGCTTGGAGGGCGTTATCGCCGAGAATCTCCCAGCCCATCGATTTGAAGAGGAAAACACCTTGGTTCAGGAAGGCGATAGCAAAGAAGAATGACAGCCCGGCCGCCAAATAGCTATTGAGCCGGTCGTTTCTGGCAATTGCGTAGACCGCCCATTGCACCGTGATTGATGACATGGCCATGGTGGCCAACATGACCGAAGCCGGTGCGAGTGGAATGGTACCGGCACCATCGGGAATCCAACCTTCGCCGAAAGCTGCTCGCTGGCTCACATAGACGGCAAATAGACCGGCCAGGAACATGCCAAAGGCGAGTACCGCAAAAGCTGTGGCAATAAGCACTAGCCGGGGGCGGGCCGGTGCAGCTTCAGGTACTTCAGCTGGGATCTGATCGGCGACGCCAAGATCAAGGGTGCTCATGCTCATGCTTCCTCTCGATCGCTAAACAAAGGAGACTCGTTAGAGACTTCGGGTGTTTCGGTAAAGTTTCCCCGAACCGGCGGCGACGCGGTTGACCATTCAAGGGTGTGCCCATCCCAGGGGTTTTCGCCCGGGCTGGTTTTGCTACGACGAGAGCCAAGCACCGCACCAGCGGCACCCACCACACCTAGCAACAACAAGGCCGAACCGACCACGCCCACCAAGTTGAGCATGTCGACACCGTCTTTGAGGGCACCGGGGTTGGGGGAATCAGGCTGTTCTAAGAAGCCACCGGCCACGAATCCAACGCCAGCCAGCAAAGCGCCAAGGGCGAGCACCAAGCCCAGCAGTCGACCGGGACCTTCTGCCAACATGTTGCCGTAAATCTTCGGCGCCCAGAACCACAAACCGGCAACGAGACCTAAGATGGCGGCCCCGGCTACCAGGTTGAAGTGGCCAAGCGCAGCGGTGGTGCCAGCCAAATCTAGGGGCTCAATGACATTGAGCAGGCCAGCCACGGTGGCGGCTAATAGTACTAGCCCGGCTAAGAGGGCACTTATGAAGGGGGCCTTGGCGTTTAACTTGCCAGCGCGAATTGTGGCAGCCGACAAGGCCAGAGCTAGGAGCACCGGGATCACGACCAGAGTGCCAAATGCGATGTAGATAGGGTTCTTGAGCAGTGAAGTGGCATCGGGGTTAGCCACGTTCGACATGGAGAATTGTGCCCATACACCGATGGCAAAGAGTCCAAAGGCACTGATCGCGACCTGGAACAGAGTGTTTGAAGCCGAGCGGGCCTTAGCGAAGACCGGAACCGTTTCGCCCAGAATGCCCAAGACGGGAATGGCCACCGCGTAGATTTGGGGTTGGCCAGCCAACCAGGCGAGCTGAGCGTAAATTGCTTCGCTAGCGCCGAAGAGTACTTGACCGTATCGGTGGTCGATGTAGACCAAGACCAGGTTGGCTACCAAAACTGGCAAGGTGATGAACCACACCGAGCCAGCAACGAGCATCGAGAATGAGAACAATGGGGTACGCGCAAGATTCATGCCGGTGGTTCGCATACCGAGCACTGTGGTTACCACGCTGGCGGTGGCAACCAATAGACCGCCTACCACCATTATGTTGCCCAGGATCCAAAGATCGGTGCCCTGCAGATCGCCACCGCCAGGACCACCGCCCATTAGGTATCCGGCCAGCCAAAGCACAGTACCCATAAGCCAAGTCCAAAATCCGAGCGCTGCTGCACGGGGGAAAGCAATGGTTCGTGCCCCAACTTGAAGGGGTACCACGCTTATGGCCAGACCTATCAGGGCCGGAATTATTCCGATTAGCAACAAGCCGAGGCGATGAGAGCTGATCAGCTGACCCAGTACGTCTGAGTCGAGGATTTCGACCTTCGTGGGTGACGTACGCTCAAGGTCGAGCAATAGGCCAACGGTTAAGGTGCCGATTAGGCCGAGCATCCCTCCGCCAAGGAAGAACCGGCCAATTCGGGCGTGTTCTCCGGTAGCGACAAGTTCGGCGAGCTTCCCGTAGTTATAGTTGGGAGCTTCAACCACTTCGCTATTGGTGCCGGTCGCCGGCGCTGTATCAGTCATGGTCATTGGTTTAGATGCCTCGACGGGGTCAACGGTGTGAAAGTCCCGCTGCTGAGTAAGTCTTACTACTTGGGGCGAGATTACACAGTTTGGAGGGTGTACTTCGAACTGGAATGGCTAAAGAAATTATTGCAGGTGTTGTGACATCGGTCGCCGTGAACGTTTTTTTCAAGCTCACAGCCTTATATCTATGAATTGGTCCACTGCCATCACGACAAATAAGAGCGTCAGATAGGTAATTGACCATCCGAATAGCCGCATGGCTGCTTTCGGAGTTTTTTCTCGATACAAAATCCATGAATACCAGGTGAAGATGGCGCCTAGAACGATGGCTGCGACGCCATACAGTAGGCCCATATCGGCCAGAGGCCAAAAGAGTAAACTAGCCGCCCACATGGCCAAGCTATAAACGATGGACATTACGGCCGTATATTCCATGCTGGCCACGGCGGGCAGCATGGGAACGTGTACCGACGAGTAATCTTCTTTGTATTTAGTGGCTAAGGCCCAGGTGTGGGGCGGTGTCCAGAAGAAAACAACCAGGAAGAGCACGACGGGTGCCCATTCCAAACCGTTCGTAATCGATGTCCAGCCGATCAATACCGGCACGGCACCAGCAGCGCCGCCAATTTCAACGTTGCGCTTCGAGGTGCGCTTTAGCCAGAGCGTGTAGACAAAGACATAGAACAGACAGGCGGCGACGGCTAGGACGGCACTAAGAAGGTTCACGAAGTACCAGAGCCAAAAGAAGGCGATGACTTCAATAGTGACCGCAAAGATGATGGCATTTCGTGGTGTGATGATGCCGGTCACCAGGGGGCGGTTTTGGGTGCGCGTCATTATGGCATCGATGTCGCGATCAACGTACATGTTAATGGCGTTGGCACCGCCCGCCGACAAAGTTCCGCCAATTACCGTGGCAACAATTAGCCAAATTGATGGCATTCCGCCCTTAGCTACCACCATTGTCGGCACCGTTGAAACCAACAATAGTTCGATAATCCTGGGCTTGGTCAACGCCACGTATCCCGCGCAGCGCGCCAGGAACGACGATGAACCGGTCTTTAGCACGCTAGCTAGGGTAGGGCTGGGCCTCAGATAAGGCAAAGACGAGCATTCCGCTTCGGCGGGCCTACCCCTCTAGCATGAATGAACGTGGCTCTTTCTAAATCGTCGCAGCGACAGCACTTCACCCCCAAGGGTTTCGAACGAATTGCACTTGGTGTTCTTGTGACTCAGGTGCTGATTGTGCTGACGGGCGCCGCGGTACGGTTAACCGGATCGGGCCTTGGTTGCTCGGATTGGCCGCGATGCGAAAGCGATAGTTTCGTACCGCCGACGCATTATCACGCCATTATTGAGTTCATTAACCGGATGGTTTCTTTGCCAGTTCTGGTGGCGGTGTTGTTAGCCATTTGGGCGGCCCGCAAACGACTTCCCTATCGTGGCGAGCTGCTCACGCTTTCATACGCCATCTTGGCTGGGGTCATTGCCCAAATTCTGGTGGGGGCACTTGTTATCCGCTTTGACCTCTTGCCTTCAACGGTCATAGTTCACTTCTTGATCTCGGTAATACTGCTGTTTTTCGCGGTCGTGCTTTACCACCAGGCCCGAATGAGCACCGAACTTTTCACCGACGCTTCCGAACCGGTGGCGGCACCAGGTGCTACGCAGAGCCCGCGTTCCCAACACTTACCGTCACTTGCTTCGACTAACCAGCAGAGCTCTGCTTCGCGTTACTGGGTATCTATGTTGGCCATTACCTCGTTAGCCGTAATGGTGGTGGGTACTTTAGTCACGGGTTCTGGGCCCCACGGCGGAGATGAAAATGCGGCTCGGTTAGGACTGTTTCTGCCTTCAATCACTAGGTGGCACAGTGTGACAGCCTGGGTCTTCCTGGCCGTGTTGGTGATCACGGCGATTTATTTACGTAAAGAAAACGCCCCTCAGCGGTTGTTAACCCAGGTTTCAGTAATTCTGATTTTGGCGCTAGCCCAAGGGGCGGTTGGTTACCTCCAATATTGGAATGGAGTGCCCGCCGGGCTGGTTTTCCTACATATCGTGGGTGCCATCAGCGTTTGGGTTGCCAGCATCTGGCTATGGCTTGAGTACAATCACACCACTTCCACGCCAGCGCGCCAAGAAGCGGTTGCAACCTGAATAACATGGTCGTGATGAGTGCCTCGCCCGTTGAGCTGGCCCCACCGGTTAGCGAAACCAATATCGACCCTGACCGTCCGTGGGTCGTCATCGTTTGGAATGACCCCATTAATCTCATGAGCTACGTAACCTATATTTTCCAAAAATTGTTTGGTTACAGCGTAGAAAAGGCCACTCAGTTGATGTTGGCCGTACATCATGAAGGTAAGGCCGTGGTCTCGAACGGGAGCCGGGAAAAAGCTGAGCTCGACGTATTTCGCCTACATGAGCACGGACTCTGGGCGACTATGCAACAAGATTAAAAGTCAACGGAGATCACATGGCGACAAATGGCGGATTCGGCTTTTTCGACCGGCGTTGGGTTCGCCGTGGCAAAGCTGGCGAGTTCGAGCTAGCCCTACCGGAAGGTGTTGAGGCTCTTCTTGTGAATTTGCTAGGCCAGCTGGAAGAGCTTCTGGCTACCGACGCCTCGGTAACCTGGCGTTTGTTTCCCACGGCCTACCCCGACAATGCGCAAGCTGAACAAGAGTTCCAAGACCTGGTTCGTGATGATCTGGTGCAACAGCAACGCGACGCTGCAAAGCTCGTGATCTCAACGCTGCAGCACGAAACCCTGACTGAAGATGAAGTTTCAGCCTGGATGCGAAGCACCAATTCGCTGCGCTTAGTGCTTGGCACGATTTTGGACGTATCGGAAGAGGAACCGCTTGTGGTTGAGCCTGCCGATCCCCTAGCGGCCATGGTTTCAGCCTATGAAGTACTAGGACATTTGGTCGATCAAATTGTGACGGCGTTACGTGAGGTTGGCTAGTTTGAAGCTTCAGTTATGCTTAGTGGTTCGAAACCGGCTAAACATATGAGCTGTTCAGTTCTAGAAGGTGGGAATTAGCGCTCCACGTGGCCTTAGCTGCTAAAGTGCTACAGCCCTCCTTCGAGAGCGAGCCCCCATCGTCCAGAGGCCTAGGACGTCTCCCTTTCAAGGAGGAAACACGGGTTCGAATCCCGTTGGGGGTGCTACATAGCAACATTTTTCGGAATGTTGTGAACAATCTGGTCCCGTGGTGAAGTCTGGAGTTCACGCCGGCCTGTCAAGCCGGAGGTCGCGGGTTCAAATCCCGTCGGGACCGCCATTGTTCTAGCGCTCAAGCCCAAGCTACGAGCGCATGGTCGAGTAGCTCAGTTGGCAGAGCGTCCGCCTGAAAAGCGGAAGGTCACCGGATCGACGCCGGTCTCGACCACCTTTTGAATCGGACCAGGCCCTAACGGTCTGGTCCGACTTCGTTTTGGAACCTAAAACGCCGCGCCGAGACGCGCTTTGGCTAGACGCTTGACAGTACGGCCATGGCCAAAATTACCACGGCGAAAATTCTGACTAACGAACAAGGGGTGAGAAGGCCACGGAACCACCAAGCTAAACGCTCTTTGACCCCGGCATCGGCGGATAGGGCCGGCCTGGCACAATTGCCAGTGGCGCAACCTTCTTCGATGTTTTGATCCTCAGAACTCAATTTGATTTGAGGCTGCACGGTTTCTCCCGATTTCATAACGGTGCTACTTCTGACTTCATAGCAGGTGCATTTGTTGTGGTTGACCACAGCCTTTGTGGTCGACCACAGCCCGCATATGCCAATAGCCACCCTATACCCTAGTGGGTATCTGCTATTAGTCAACCACCGCCGGGACGCCGCCCTGTCGCAGGGTTGTTACCGGTCTGAGGGTTGTCATGGCCACAAAAGCAGCCGTTCCGCCAGCGAAAGCGTTGAATCGGGCCTAAGTACGCTTTTAAACTACAATGTCCCCGATAGGACTCGGAGGCGACCCAGGTAACGCCATCGTGTGCGCGGCGGGAAAGTCAGCCAGTTTTCGATTTGGAAGGTAGCGAACCGTGAGTGACGTTCGCATTGATGCACTAGTACGGGACGGTGATACCGCCCCCCTTCTCGCGTGGCTCGATGACACGCATCCGCTTGAAATCGCTGATGAACTGACCCGATTAGACCTCACTGAAACCGCCGTAGCATTTCGATTACTCGATCGAGAACGAGCCTTAGAGGTTTTTGAAGCACTCGACCCGTTCTATCAACAACGTGTGCTGGATGGCCTGCGCGACGACCGCGTTATCACCATTCTTGAAGATCTAGACCCTGACGACCGGGCGCGTCTGATGGGTGAGATGCCAGCCATGGTGGCCAAACGCCTCTTAGGTGCCCTAAGTGCTGACGAACGAGCACTAACCACACTCTTGTTGGGTTATCCCGAAGAATCTGCTGGTCGTTTGATGACGCCCGAGTTCGTATCTCTTCGTGAGTCGATGACCGTAACCGAAGCCATGGAAAAAATCCGTCGCGAAGGTTTAGACGCCGAAACTGTTTACGCGTTACCGGTACTCGATGATCACCGCCGGCTCATTGGCATCACCGGCTTAAAGTCGTTGGTCTTAGCTTCACCTGACACCTTGGTGGGCGATTTAATGACCACCGAAGTTCACCACATCTCGACCGACAGTGACCAAGAACAAGCGGCCCGCTTGGTGAGTGAAGCCGGGCTGATTGCTCTTCCGGTGGTGGATTCAGAAGATCGTTTGGTTGGGGTAATTACCGTTGACGATGCTTTGCGAGTGTTAGAGCAAGAAGAAACCGAAGACTTCGCCCTGTCAGGTGGTTCAAGCCCACTAGGTTCCCCCTACCTTTCGGTCAGTGCTTACCGTTTGGCCCGGTCTCGCGCTGGTTGGCTGTTGGTGCTTATTGCCACGGCGGTTTTGACAGTGAACGTATTACAGGCCTTTGAAGACACCTTGGCCAAAGCTGCCAGCCTGGTACTTTTTATTCCGCTCCTCACCGACACCGGTGGCAATTCTGGCGCACAATCATCGACAGCTGTTATTCGTGCTATGGCAGTGGGAGAAGTACGACCTGGCGACTTGCCTCGAATCGTGTGGCGTGAAGCCGCCGCTGGGGTGATGACCGGCCTAGTGCTGGCAACCGCGGCTGCGATTCCAGTTTCGCTGATTTACGATGCCAAGTTGGCGCTGGTGATTTGGTCGACCTTGTTGGTTATCTGCACCTGGGCCACCTCAGTTGGTGCCATGTTGCCCCTAATTGCCCGTAGAGTAGGAGTAGATCCGGCGGTGATTTCGGCACCATTTATTACCACTTTGGTGGATGCCACCGCCCTGATCATCTATTTCATGATCGCCAAACTTGTTCTAGGAATCTAGGCACCGCCATGTCTGTGTTAGACACAACCGCCTCCATCGAAGCCGCCCGAAGACGCACCTTCGCCATTATTTCTCACCCTGACGCCGGTAAAACGACGCTAACCGAGAAGTTTTTGTTGTATGGCGGTGCCCTCACCTCGGGTGCCGGAGCCGTTAAGGCCCGTGGTAGCCGTAAAGCGGCCACCTCTGACTGGATGGAACTAGAACAGAAGCGGGGAATCTCGATCACCTCGACCGTGCTCCAGTTTCCCTACCGAGAGTGCATAGTCAACCTGCTAGACACCCCCGGACACCGCGACTTTTCAGAAGACACCTACCGTGTTCTAGCCGCTGCCGACGCCGCCGTGATGGTCCTCGACGCCGGTAAAGGCATTGAGCCTCAGACTTTGAAGCTTTTTGAGGTATGTCGAGAGCGTGAGATGCCGACTCTCACTTTCATCAACAAGTGGGACCGCCCCGGACTCGACCCCCTTGAACTGCTCGATGAGATTGAAAGCACTTTAGGCATTCAACCCGTGCCTGTAACTTGGCCAGTCGGCATTGCCGGTGATTTTCGTGGGGTTATCGACCGACGCGACAACACCTTTATCCGTTTCACCCGCACCGCTCATGGTGCTACCGAAGCAGGCGAAGAACGAATGAGCGCCGCCGAGGCGGCAGCGTCGGAAGGCCCAGCGTGGCAGGCCGCTATCGACGAGCTGGCCCTCTTAGATGAGGTTGGCGCTGGCCTTGATGACGAGCTGTTTCAAGCTGGCATGATCACCCCCGTCTATTTCGGTTCCGCCCTTACCAACTTTGGGGTGCGACTGATGCTTGACGGTGTGGTTGATATGGCACCTAGCCCCACTTCGTGGCCTGATGTTGCTGGCAACCTGCGGCCCCTTGATGCTCCATTCTCGGGCTTCGTTTTCAAGGTTCAGGCCAACATGGACCGCGCCCATCGCGATCGTTTGGCATATTTCCGAGTCTGCTCTGGGCATTTCCAACGCGGCATGATGGTTACCCACGACCGTACCGGTAGAACTTTTGCAACAAAATATGCTCAACAGGTTTTCGGCCAAGACCGCGAAACCTTGGAAGATGCATGGCCAGGGGATGTGGTCGGGTTAGTCAACGCCACCGATTTGCGCATTGGCGACACGATTTGGGCTGATAAGCCAGTCACTTTCCCCGGCATTCCCAGCTTTGCGCCCGAGCTGTTTTCTATCATCCGGGTACGAGATGTGGGTCGCTTCAAACAGTTCCGTTCGGGCATTCACCAATTAGATGAAGAAGGCGTAGTGCAGGTGCTGCGCGACCCCGACATTGGAGATCAGGCCCCCACTCTGGCGGCGGTGGGCCAGATGCAATTTGAGGTGGCAATTCATCGTTTGGAAAACGAGTTCGGTGCGCCGGTAGAGCTAAGCCCGACCTCGTACACCATTGCCCGACGCACCGACGCCCAGAGCGAATCGGCCTTGCGGGCCATGCGCGGCGTTGACGTGCTGCAACGTGCCGATGGCACCCGATTGGCGCTTTTCGAATCGAGTTATTGGTTGGCCCGGGTGGAAGCCGACCATCCTGAGTTGACCTTAGAACGCCTTATTGCCGACGGGGTTCATTAACCCCGCTTCGCCCACGCTGCCCTACTCTTGACATCGCTTGGCAAGGTTGAAATGCTCTAGCCGAGTGACCAAGACCGGTTAGTGGCCAGGTTCGCCTAATGGTTGCTGCCGATATAACGTGCCCGAGCACGAAACCGATTGGGCGGTTCGTTGTACTCCTCTATAGCGTGAGCTATCCAGCCTGCTGATCTAGCGACAGAAAATATCGCCTCACCAGCACCTTGGTCCATGCCAGCCACGTGCGCCAAAGCCGCCAATGCGAAATCAACATTGGGTTGCGCTGGTGCCCCTTCGGACATGACTTCAATTACGGCGTCCACTTCAGACAATCGCTCTTTCTCACGGGCCAGATTGCGCACCATAGCCAGTAGCACTGCGCCTCGAGGATCGCCGTTGGGATACAAAGGATGCCCAAAACCAGGTACGGCCTGACCGTGACGAAGATGGTCAGAAATTATGCGCCCCACCCGGTCAAGATCTACCCGGCCCAGATTGTTGGCTTGGACCGCAGCTAAGAGTTGTTGTACCGCGGCGCTCACCGTTCCGTGCAAACTTCCGCTAAGCACACCGAGACCAGAAGAGACCACCGCATATGGGTCGGCTCGGGTTGAGGCCGCCACGCGAGCGGCGATCGTAGAGGCTGCCAATTCGTGATCGGCGAGCAGAACCAAAGCTGCATTTAAGGCCTGAATCCACTCGGGTTCGGCCGGGTAGGGGCACAATCTGGGCCATAGGCGTTCAGCAAGTGGCGCTATTTGTGTTGCTGGTGCTGTTAGGTTTTGGCGAAGTGGCAGGGAATCAACCATGGTCGCAATTAGACGCCGAGCAGTGTGAGCCACGCCTCGAGGACGGAGGTCGTGGCGAAGCGAGTGGGTGGCCCCAGCTACGGCGACCGCGACTCGCAGCTGGTCGCCAGAGGTGGAAGAAACCGGCAGGCGAGCCACTTCGCTTGCGATCAGCTCGGCTGATTTAATGCTGGCCTGCCAAGGGATAGCAGCCCCATCGTTGAAGTCATTGGTTTCGCCCAGCCAAAGCCATTCCGCCACCCATTCGAACGGTTTTTCAATGCATAGCTCGGCAACGTTGCGACCACGGTAAAAGAACGAATCGTCATAGATAGCAGTGATGCTGGTATCGATTATTACTTCCAGGCGGTCGCGTTCGCTGGGCCTACGATTCCGTTTAACAAGCTGCTCAATGTCGCTAAGGGCGAAGAGGCTGGTTCGCCCGTCTAGAGCCCGATGGCTGGGCAGCATGCCTCTGCTCACATAGGCATACAGCGTTTCGACCTTGACCCCTAAACGCGCAGCCGCTTCACGGGCAGTGAGGGTCGGTTCGCTTAAATCCGAGTGGGTTTTATCTGCCATTTGCCGTCCTTCTTGCCGCCGTATTGACTCTATCATGATTGATTGAATCAACGTTGACAATGCTTGATCTAGTAGCCATGCTGGAAGTAGCAATTACAAGGAGTCTTCACCTGTGTCCACTATGGAAAGCCATCAGCCAGCACCTAGCCATTCCGATGGTCTTGATAATGGTGTCGAAGCTAGAAAGCACACCGAAGATCCGCTCATCAAAGTGCCCGCTGGGCTAAAAGGTGTGGTGGCCGCAGAAACCGCTATTGGGGATGTACGCGGTCGCGAGGGTTTCTATCATTATCGCCAATATTCCGCTGTTGAACTGGCCAAACATAAGCGGCTCGATGAAGTGTGGCACTTGTTTGTAGAGGGATCGTTGCCTACGGCCGCTGAACGCCAAGCCTTCAAAGCCCGTACCGATGAATTACGTGGAGCGCCGTTGCCCGCAACGGTTCTGGAAGCCTTGCCCAACATTGCGGCGGCTGGTGCGGTTGGGCCCCTTGATATGTTGCGTAGTGCCGTGTCGTTGTTGGCCGCGGCAGAAGGTTTTGCTCCGGTGCTCGATTTGGATCGTGCCACCATTGCCCAACAAGGTTTGCGCGTGGTGGCCACTATGCCCGCTTTAGCAGCTGGCCTGTATCGCGCTTCGCATGGCCTGCCGGTTCTGTCGGCTGACCCGAACCTCGACTGGGTGAGCGACTACATACGTATGATCACCGGCGAGGTACCTTCGGCTAAACATGCTCGAGCTGTTGAGCGTTACTTGATTGCGACCATTGACCACGGTTTCAACGCTTCAACCTTTACCGCTCGAGTAATCGCCTCCACGGGGGCCGATGTTGGCGCCGCGATGGTGGGTGCTATTGGGGCATTGTCGGGCCCGCTGCATGGTGGTGCCCCATCGCGAGCGCTCGACACCCTTGATGAAATTGGCTCCGTTGAACATATCGACGAATGGGTGCGACCACGGGTGGAAGCGGGCGAAAAGATGATGGGGTTCGGCCATGCGGTATATCGAACCCAAGATCCAAGGTCAGAGCTTTTGCATGAATGCGCCCATGAACTGGGCGGAGAGCTAGTGGAATTTGCCGAGGTGGTAGAGCGCCGAGTCGTTGAAATTTTGGCAGAGCTCAAACCTGGGCGTGAGCTGTACGCCAACGTCGAGTTTTATGCTGGCGTGGTAATGGAGCTGGCTGGGGTGCCACGAGAAATGTTCACACCGACTTTTGCCACTAGTCGTGCCATTGGTTGGAGCGCACACATTTTGGAACAAGTGGAAGCCAATAAAATTATCCGGCCAAGCGCCTTATACGTGGGGCCAGCGGCACCGGCACCGCTCCCCCTTTAATCTCACACGTTTCCCTTCGGTTCCTTAGCGTTTCCATCTGGTGCCGCAGGGTTTGCCTCGGGTGCCGCGGCGCTTCTTCAATATTTTAGGGATGCGCCAGGGCGTTCTTTAGAAACTCGACTTGAAGAAGTAGCAGGTTTTCGGCCACTTCTTCTTGAGGAGTCATATGGGTTACGCCTGAAAGAGGCAATACGGTATGCATTCGGCCTGCTTCTAATAGCGCCCGGGAAAGTGTCAGCGTATGGGCCATAACCACGTTGTCGTCGGCCAAACCATGGATGAGCATCAATGGGCGTTCAAGTTGTGGGGCAAGCGGTATCAGGTTGGTGCGAGCATAATTTTCGGGTTCTTCGTCGGGATGGCCCAGGTAACGTTCGGTGTAGGCCGTGTCGTACAAACGCCAATCCGTCACCGGTGCCCCGGCCACCGCGGCATGAAAAATATCGGGGCGTTTCAGCACTGCTAAGGCCGCTAGGTAGCCACCAAAAGACCAGCCTCGGATGGCAACCCTGGTGAGGTCGAGCCTCGATTGTGCTTGGGCGGCGGCCATCAGACCGTCGATTTGGTCTTCTAAGACGGGGGCCGCCAGGTCACCGTGGACTTCTCTTTCCCAGGCCGGGCCGCGAGCGGGTGTGCCGCGGCCGTCGATTACTAGCACCGCGAACCCTTGGTTCGCTAACCATTGCGATGCCCAAAAAGCGCTTTGGGCTTGTAGCACCCGCTGGGCGTGAGGCCCGCCGTAGGGATCGAGCAACACGGGCAGCTTTTCTTTGATGCCCAGGCGTTCTTCGGGGAGGAGAAGGGCGGCGCGGAGTCGGCGCTCGCCAAGCTCTAAGAGTTGGATGTTGAGGTTTTCCTCCGGAACTTCAGCGTATGAAGCAATGGTGTGTAGCGAGGTTTCGTTTCCGCTGGTGGTGTTGTGGGGGGAACCTGTTTGGGTGCCGAGATGGCTGGTAGCCGGTTGGGTGCGTTCTATTTCATTGTTCGGCTGGTTGGTCGCGGCGAGGACTTGTGCTGCTGGGCCCACGGTCAGTGAGGCGCCGGCGGTCGCGAGGTTCTGGGCGGTTAAGGCCAGAGTTTCGCCACTGCGAATAGCGCTATAAACCCCGGGTTCTGGGGTTAACACCGTGTGGGTACCATCCCAGGCAACCTCTACCAGTAGGGCCATGGTGGGGTCGTCTGCAGAAGCGGTTACCAAAACACCGTTATCGTCGGTGTCGATTAGGGCTCGTACTTGAAGATCGTCGCTGCTTAAGGGCTGGCCATCGACCATCACCCGCCGGGCGTTGCCTTCATCGGCCACCGTGACTAGTTGGTTTTCGTGCCATTGCGGGCTGCCAGGCACCACTTCCACCCAATAGCCGTTTTCGTGGCGCAACAATTCCGAGGTTTCACCAGTTTCCACATCGACAGCCAAGAACACCATGGTGGTCTGGGCTCGATTCAGCACTGCTAGCACTGGCGGGTGATCTTTCGCCCAGGTGACCCGAGCCAGGTAGGGATAGGTTTCGTTATCCCACGCTATGTCGATTCGGCTATTGGTGTTGGTGAAGATAGCGAGCGAGCAGGCCGCGTTGTTGGTTCCGGCGGCCGGGTAGCGGATTGGCCGAGGCGGTTGTTCGGGTTCTGCTGGCGAAGCGATATACCAGGTTGCAACCGGTGTCTCGTCGACCCGTTCGGCAATCAAGGCGTTTCCATCAGGGGCCCACCAGAACCCTCGGGTACGGGAAAGTTCTTCGGCGGCAATAAAATCGGCAGCGCCCCAGCTGATGTCGGGTTCACTAGCCACAATTGTCTCACCGGGCATAGCGGTGGTGTTTGGGGTTGGGTTGTTGGTGAGCGTGGTTGGCGGGCTGTTGGGGTCGACGGCAGTAACCGAGGTAGACGCTATTGCGGCTTCAATGTCGAGTTTGCGAAGGGTGCCGTCTACTACGTAGGCGACGTGGGTGCCGGTGGGGTTTAGCTGAGGGTCGTATGCTCCTGGCGATGCGGGTAGTTCGTGGGTGGAGCGATGGTCAACATCCACCAAAAACAAGCGTCCACCGAGTGCCGCCACCGCCCGATCGCCTTGGTTGGAAATCGAATAGGCCACCACACCTTCACCGGTTTCACGGGCACGTTCTCGCCGAGCTTGCTCCGCAGCGGGCAGGTTTTCGTCAACCTCTAGGTGTTTCGGGTCGAGTAAACAGGTTTCTTCCCCCGAAGCAGTGTGGTACAGCCACAGAGAATGCACGGGGTCGATGCCGGTTTCGCTACGTAGGAAGAAGAGGCGGTCGCCGGTTTTGTTGAGAGTTGGGGTGCGGGGGGCGCCAAGGGTGAAGCGACGAGTGCGGGCGTTTTGGCGAGGAAATGACATTTACACGTGGTTAGCTGGCCGTCTTGGTGTCGGCGTCTTCGCTTTGAGGTGGAATTACCAGCACTGGAAGTCCGGCGTGGTGCACAACATGGCTGCTTACCGAACCCAGAATTACTCGGCCCAGGAAACCCCGTCCCCGGCTACCCATTACCACCAGGTCGGCATTCAGTTCTTTGGCTACCACCACAATTTCTGTGGCTGGATCACCCCAAACAACCCTGAGCTCAGTGTCCTGGGGAAGATTGGCCTGCTTGCGGGTTTGGGCAAGGTTTTCTTTGATTTCCGCTACCAGCTCTTGGCCCGCATCGCCGGTGTCACCAGTGTTCATGGCCAAAACATCGGGGGCGACAAGGCCACTCCCGCTCATGGGCGTTGCCGGTGGGGCGGCCACATGCAAAAGCACCACCCGCTTGTCCGCTACCGGAAGGTTGTTAGCAGCCCACCTCACTGCCCGTCGTGACGCCTGGGAACCATCATCGGCAATCAAAATTACTTCCATGCAAAGTGTCCTAACCGGGTCTTGGATTTACTGAAATGGTTGCATGCTTGCGGTGACTAATGCCACTCATGGCCGTAGTCGACTTAACTTAGGCGTTTCGCCTAGCATGTACTCCGCCGGGGGCGTAGCTCAGTTGGCAGAGCGGCGGCTTTGCAAGCCGTAGGTCGTGGGTTCGATTCCCATCGCCTCCACCAAAGGGTCGTTGTTCAAACCGGCGACATTACCGGTTTGACGTCCAGATTCCGTCGTGGCTCGCTGTCGGGCGAGCGCGGCGCTTTGGACGTCAGGGTTGATCAGGCTGTTGAACGGTTCGCCGGGCTGTCCGGTCACGGTGTTGTCGGGCATGACGATGAGCTTGTCGAAGAAGGCTTGGTTGGCCAGGCGGCGCAGTGAGTCGTCCATGCTCATGTAGATCGCGTGGCTGTCTCCGGCAAGGGCGAGGCAGCCTTCAAGATGGGCCTTGGCCTGGTCGCACTGAATGTCTCCGGCGTTGATCTGGGCGTCGAGGAACGCGACGCGACGGGCGCTCGCGTGGAGCCTTTCGAACTCAGAGGTGACCAGCTCGCGGAGCGCGGTGACGATGTTCTCGGGTATATGCACCCGGCGGTCGACGTCCTCGACGGCGGCTTCGATGTCGGGCACGAACATCGACTTGCGTTCGCAGGTGGTGGCTTCGCCTCAATAACGGGTTCCGGGTCGTGCGGTCATGAGGTCGGCGAACACCAATGGTGCGCCGTCGAGGGTGGCGGTCAGAACGCCGTCCTTGTGCACCGTGAGAACGACGGTCGGAATATTGACGGGCGGCTGGTCGGGTTCGCTTCGCTCTCTGGCCGGCAGGTGCACGCCTGCCGGCCAGAGAGCTACTGAGAGAAGGAGGCTTAACCCTCAATGGCCGGAAGAACGCGCCACGGCTGAGCATCGAGCGCGTCGAGTACGGCTCGCGGCGCTGTAGCGAGTGTCGCCAGACCGACCAGTTTGGTGGGGAACGCGGTGGGGGCCGTATCGAAGCCTGCCTCATCGAATCTGGTGGTGAATCTTTCTCTTAGTGCCAGAGGCAATCCAGCGGCAATCTCTGTTTCGAGCCTGCGCGCCTCGGTTGCCAGTACCGTGACCTCCCTGAATTGAAATCGCTCGAGTTTCCCCGTCGGCTGTGGCGCAGGCTTGGACGTGGCCTCCCACAACCGTGCGGTCGCGTCCAGCACCCACGAGTCGGTCGCATCCACGGCTAGAGGTATCGGAATCCCTTGAACGGCTCGTATTGCACTCGGTTCGATAGCCAGAGAGACGCTTGACGGGTCCTCATGAACGTTCACGTACCTGAGCACGTTGGTTCCGGGAGCGCACACTTCGGCCAGATAGGCGTCACCTACGAAGTTCGTGGGCTCCTGGTGTACACCCGGCTCAATCACGCAGTTGGGATCAAGCTGTACGCGGTAGAGGTAGAACTGGTCGTCAAAGCTGTCTTGGTCATCCATGCGCCGGAACATGTTCTCGATCGCTGCCTCATACGTGCCGACGTGCAGCGCCTTGGTCTTCTGCCGACTCGCCCAAGCTTCAACCCCAGAGCACATCGCTTCCATGCGGCGCTTGGTGACATCAGTCAATAGTGCAGCCGGGTCGAAGTTCCTGTTTGGCCAGCTCTGATGGGTCGATGAATGATACCAGGAGAACTTCCGCGTGGCCGCGTCGTCTAGCGAGGGGTCTTCGGGGTCCGCGCAGAAGTCTGGGCGGTCCTCGCCTTGGCAATCAGTGTCGCAGGCAGGGCAGCCTTCAAGAGCCTGGTTGAAGCGGTCCAGCCACTCAGCAGTCACATGCCATTCATGGCGACATGATCCACAGCGCATGCGGCGGGGCCGCTCGAAGTTGATTGCTCGCTCGATCACCGTTCCAGTATCACACGAGCGTATGACATTCCTAGATTATGCGGGTCGTGGTGTCGAACAGGACCAGCTAGTCGGGTGCATCTGGTGATGGACGGCGAAGAAGCGTTCCTTGATCTGCCACAAGCCTTGGCCGGTGCCCAGGCTGGGGAGTAGATGCTATTCGGTGCCGGTCAACCCAAGAGTCTTGGCCGGGAGGGTGAGTTGATTGGACTCCTGCCGGTAGCTCACTCTCATTTCGGCGCTGGCGAGCAAGCTGTTCGCCAACGAGCATATGGCCAAGGCGTGATCGCCCACGTTGTCGAGATCGCTCAGTCTGTGGAAGACGAGCACGTTCGCCAGGCCGTAGTGGCAGCCGAGCCGCCAGTGGGCATCCATCCGGCGCAGCAAGGCGGGGTGGGCAATGAGTCGCCAGGCTTCCTCGTGGATCATCCGTCGTTTCCCCCCATCGGGGTCCATCAGAGCGACTTCCCCGAGCCCACGATACCGGCGAGGATCATGTTCGGTGCCGTGATGATACCCTGCCGGTACAGCTCCCACCGGAGTACATGCCCTGCCCTACGAACGCTCCCCGGCTGCCGAAGCCGCCTTCGGCGAGGAACGGATACTGGGCCGACAACACGGTGCTGGTGTCCTGGTGACGCTGGAGCCGGAACCGTCCCGGCGTGCGCGGTCTTGCGCTCATGGGCACCAGCGATTTGGTCGAGCACCTGCCGGAGCGAGCGCATCCCCGAGCACAGGTCACCGATAACCCCGTACATCTCCGCGGGTTGATCGAAACCTCGGCTGGCGTGAGCCAATCCCCGCAGCGCCTCGGACGCCTCAGCGGCGTCGGCGGTCGAATCGAAGAACGTGGGCATGGCGGACCTCCTGAGTCGTGTTACTCGAAGGTGCGCACCCGAGCCTGTGGTAGAGTCTCGTCTACGTAGCGGATGCCATGGATGGGCTGGAGGATCATAACCTCGATTCGCACAAAAACAGTGGAGACCCAGGTTCGACTCCTGGCTCCGGCGAAGCCGGATGTAGCTCAATGGGTACAGAGCCCCCGTGTTCTTTTCACCACGATGTCGCGGTCCAGTACCCTGACTGTCTTGCCGCTAGTTCGAGTTCTTCCCCGCTCAGATTTAGCCCGCCAAGGTAGTGGAATCGTGCAAACCCCAAGAGCCCGCGTTTCCATTGCCTGCTATTGCGTGGGTGCTCGGCAGATTCGGCGAAATCGGCAACGGCAATCCCGGCCCAAGTCTCTCTGCTCAACTTCTGCCCCAGAATTTCGTTTAGGCGCCGCGCCCCCTCCTTCGTGACGGCGAACGCAGCGATCAAATGGCCGATTGTGAAGTGCAGCTTCCCCTCCTTCATCATCGAACTGAGCGGCGCCATTGTCAGTTGTTCCCATCGCTCGCGCTGCGCATCCGTCAACGAGTCCAGTACCTCAGTCACTTCCGCTGTCACATGGCCTGCGTGATGAATCTGGGCGTTCCGAACACAACGAAGTACGTGGAAGAGAGGGATCACATCAGCTGGTTCCGCGACGCCGGCGGCGTCGAAGAAGGTCTTGTGCATGCGTCCGGCGTTCAAGGCACCCCAAGACTGTGACACTGCATAGCCTGCATCGCTCAGCATGGCGATCGCGTCTTTGACGAAGGCCTCATAGACCGCCAGTGCGTACGGAATTGCCACTGCCGCGAGGTGCGCATCGGCGTCGAGTAGGAGCTGGGATGCCCTGTCCGGCAGCAGGTTGAAACGGTCGATTTCGTTCACGGCTGGAAAGAGTCCAGGGAGCTGATGTGGAGAGCCGCTGTGCAGCTGGAGGTTGTGCGCGGCCAGCCGAGAGCCTGCAAGAAGAGCGATCATGGCGTTGTTCGCCTCTACCCGCGCGTCGACATACGCCCGGTACCGCGCAAAGTTGATCTCACTCATACCCCCAAGTTTCGCGCACCTCACCTGAAAGCCGCAGCAAGTCGGCGCGGATAATCGCGCCAGCAGCGAGCACGTCACACCTTCCGGCACAGCGGCAATGCAGCGGGGTTGATACGCCGTCATACGTGAAACCGTGATGTCGGTCGTGAGGATCATCAGCGGCTCATCGCCGCTCCAGTCGATGCCTACATGCAGGCAGTACTCGTCGTTCCCGGTGGCTTCGGCAGTGGCTCGGATCAGTCCCATGAAGTCGGCGATAGTGCACTCGACTGCGGCCGACTGAACCTGCGAGCCCTCGAAGTAACCTTCGCTACTCATACGATGCCCGCCGACAGCGGCTGCCGTGTGACCGAACCGTCGTGATGGATGCTCAGCCACACCTCCTTCCACCTCGAGCGTTCACCAGTCACGGTGTTGACCGCTACCTAGCGCCTCAAGCCCGTGCGAGGGTTGTGCCAATCCACGCTCTTCAGTGGGTGAATCCCTCCTCCACCGGCGTAGGTCAGAGCAAGCTGTTGTACCTGGGACAGCACCTCCCGTGCCTGATCGCGACACAGCCGTTCCCGGATACGTGGCCCATGCGGATGAGCAGTAGCAATCAACCAAGCTCGCTTATCGGTATCTCGGCCGCTGGCTATCTCAGAGAACAGACTGTTCAGCGCCTCAGTAGCATGCCGCCTTTCATCGAATCGCGCCCGGTACATCGCCTCGATCTGCCGTTCTTTCATCCACACGGTGTCTGAATTGTTGCGGATAGGCGCACCGAAGTAGTCGTTGCGGTAGATCAGGTGAGGGCCGTCGACACTTGGTGGGATCTGAACCACGACTGCACGTTTGTGACCGTCTCCAAGACGATAGGTATTCAGTCCGAAGATGGGCGGTGAAATGCCAGAGATCGCCGCTCTGCGCAAAGTCCGCTCGTAGGTCTCATCACACTCGCCTGCATCAATACGATCGGTTGCTATCTTCTGAGACTCACGTACGCCAAGAACTATCAACCCACCACGGCTGTTGGCCCTAGCTGCGACATCCTTGGGGAAGTCCGTTTGTGACAGACCCTTGGCAGGAGGAAGTTCAGATTTCCAGTCCAGGTCGGTCGTCTCCGCTGCACCGACAGCCACGGCGGCGTCCAGTAGCTCGTTGGTCAGGGGCCCGGGCTCAGCCTCGACAGCGCGGTGAAGTGCAGTAAAGTCCATGCCCTCGCGGATACAAAGTATATGGGACCCAGATCATCGTGTTCGTTGATAACCACGCTGTCAGACCCTGTACCCTCACATGCGGGGATACCAGCACCAGCAGGACCACTTCAACCCTTGAGGCAGCCCAACGTCAGCGATTACCTGTACAACCCTCGTCCGTTTCAGGTTGGATAATCCAGAAGAGCTCCAGAGTCCGGGCCCGCACACTTGCCGGGCACACCACCCCAGTAGTGATCGAACCTCTAGAGCGGATCCGGTCTGTCAGCTCGTGCACAGACACTCACACCGCCATCGTAGCGCCGACCATAAACCCGATTGAGGCACTCCCACGCCCTCGTAATGACAATCTGCCATTACGGACACCAGAATCTTGGCACGGTCAACCAGAGTTTTGGTAGCACCGTTGCTAGGTAGTACCCATTATGTTCGCAAACCGCTACTGAGTTTGAGAGCAAGACAATCCCGGCAGGTCACGACACCGCAACGGACCTCGGTTAGCACTGCCAGTAGACAAAGAGTCTGGTCGCACCCCTCCCATCAACTATTGTTGCGGGCATCGTTAGTAGGGATTATTGCGGATGGCACAGACTACGAGTGCATTTCCGTCTAATGCGGGAGAACACCAAGATATGATTAGCGGTTCCCAAACCGAGCCAAACTTTGCCCTCGGTACGTTCCGGACCACCGCTAGCCACACAATTGGTGTCCCACATCTCGTTGAGTTGCTACGTGCTGTACCCCCGGACAGTCCGACCTATGCCTACAAAGATGCTGTCGTTGAAGCTAATATCCTAGGCCGCTCAACGCAATCTGGTCGGAGGCGATCATTCCGTCATCTCCGTGAGCTATATATCCTGAACCCAAACAGTAGTGCATTCCGGGCATTACGCTATCTGTGGGACCTTGACCCGAAAGCGCAACCATTGCTGGCTGGCATTCTGGCCTTCACCCGCGATGAGATCCTCCGAGCCTCTTTCAGCGCGGTTGCAAGCACTCAAATTGGCTCCCTGGTGACCTCAGCCGATCTTACGGAAGCGGTACGCACCCAGTTCGGTAACGAAATGTCTGAGGCAACGCTAGGCAAGACTGGGCGCAACACCGGAGCCTGCTGGACCCAGACCGGTCATCTCGCGGGTCGTGCCAAGAAGGTGCGCACCGACGTGGAAGCCCGCCCAGCGGCCATCGCGTATGCGGCGTACCTGGGGTATCTCGCCGGCGGACGAGGCCTCGGCGTGCTCGACAACCCTTGGTCGCAAATTCTGGGGCTGGCCCCCGGCCGCACGTTGGAAGCGCTGCGTGACGCGCACACCCAAGGTCTCCTTGACCTGCTCGTTGCGGGCAACATGGTCGATGTGTCCTTCCCGACTTTCGGGGGCGTCGCATGAGCCGCGTCTCCGATCTCGTCGATGCCTACAAGGCCGAGTTGCCCTTGGCGTGGAAGGACAATGTCTCGGGTGGTGAGCGCGTCTGGATGCTCGTCTACCCGCCCGACTTGGAACGCCAAATGCGGCACGCTCTGCCGAGCATCGAGTTGGCGACTACCCAGGCCGGCCGCGTCTGGGCTGTACTTGACGTCACCGACGACTTCGGGCGCTGGCTGTCCGCTCATCGGCATGCGGAAGCCTTCTACGAGGACCCGAGCGACCTCACTCAGTCGATCCTGGATCAGTTTGAGACAACACTTGTCGCGCGCATCCGCCAGACTCTCGAAACGGCACCTAAGAACGCTGTCGTGGCACTCGTTGGCATCGGCTCGATCTTCCCGTTCCTGCGAGCATCGAGCGTGATCAAGTCCGTCGAGTCCGCGGTCACCGGACGCTTTCTCGTTCTCTTCCCCGGGCTTCACGACCCGGAGACTCATTCATTCCGCTTGGTCGACGCGCGCGATGGGTTTAACTACCGCGCTCGTGTCATCGATCCACAGAAGGACATCGCGTGACGACCAACAACAACCTCTTCGTCCGGCCCCCACTCAGCTTCGAGATTCCGAACGACGGCGTAACCAATGTGGACCGTCCCGAGGACTCCAACCAGTGGGATGTCCTCAAGTACGAGTTGGAGAGCTTCGTCTGCGAGGGTGAGTACGAGCACGGACTCCAGCGCATCCTTGACTCCTACACCGGGCATCGGAATCGGACGACGCAGCCTGCCGTGTGGGTGTCGGGCTTCTACGGCAGCGGCAAGTCCCACCTCGTCCGCGTCCTCCAGCACCTGTGGGCCGATACGAAGTTTCCGAACGGCGCGACCGCGCGCGGTCTGACGAACATCCCCCAGGGCATCCAGGACCAGTTGACGGAGCTGACAACTCTGGGCCGACGCGACGGCGCCGCACCCTGGGCCGCAGCAGGTGCACTCGACCGCAGCGGCGAGACCCTCAACTCGGTGTTCCTCTCGATCGTCCTCGGCGCGGCAGGACTGCCAACGCGTGTCGCCCCCGCGCAGGTTGCGCTGTGGCTTGCGGGGAACGGGCACCTCGACGCCGTTCGTGACCACGTTGCGGCCAACGGCGGCGACCTCATCGAGGAGCTGGGTGAGTACAACCTCAGCACGCTGCTCGCGAATGCGATCCTCGTTGCCGACCCGCAGTTTGCCGCGACGGCCAAGGACGTGCGCGCCGCGCTGCGCAGCCAGTTCCCGCCGGACACCCGCTCGTTCTCCACGGACGAGACGATCGCGCTGCTCAAGAAGATTCTTGAGTACGTCGGCGGTGGCCAAATTCCGCCGTCGCTGGTCGT
Organism: Acidimicrobiia bacterium; assembly: GCA_041676705.1. Lineage (NCBI taxonomy): Bacteria > Bacillati > Actinomycetota > Acidimicrobiia > Acidimicrobiia bacterium. The sequence goes on along the minus strand of JBAYRL010000005.1, from coordinate 92,912 downwards.
CCTCGACGAGGTGCAGCAGTACATCAGCGGCGACGGCGGCCGAGCGATGGAAGTGCAGAACCTCGTCGAGTCCGTGTCACGCGAACTGAACGGTCGAGTGCTGCTCGTCGCCACCGGCCAGCAGGAACTGACGGCTGATTCGACACTCCAGAAGATTCAGGACCGCTTCACCGTCAAAGTAGTGCTCAAGAACCAGGACGTCGACGCCGTTGTCCGCCGTGTGCTCCTCAGCAAGGAGCCCGCCAGGAAGCCTGCTCTTGACGCCACGTTGGCGTCAGTTGCCGGGCAGATTTCCCGCCAACTCATCGGCAGCAAGATTCAGCACACCGCGGCGGACGACAAAGACCTCGCCGAGGACTACCCGTTGCTCCCGGTGCGTCGCCGTTTCTGGGAGAGCGTGCTCCGCCAAGCGGACGCCGGCCGCGCCGGTCAGCTGCGCTCCCAGCTCCGCATCGTGCATGAGGCGAACCGCAAGGTCGCCCCCGAACCGGTGGGCACCGTGGTCGGCGCCGACTTCCTGTACTCGCAGAAGAACGAAGACCTCAACGGCGCGGGCCGGCTCCTCAAGGAGACGCAGACGCTGATCCATGAGCAGGGGCAGAAGGACCCACTGCGCGGCCGCATCCTCGGCCTCATCCACCTCATCGGCCTGCTCCCTACGTCGGGCCACGGCGACATCGGCGTCCGCGCGACGACAGACCATCTCGTCGACCTCCTCGTCGAGGACCTCGCCCACGATGGTGACCAGCTCCGGCAGCAGGTGCCCGTCGCGCTTGGAGCCCTCGCCGACGAGGGTGTGCTCCAGCAGGACGGCGAGGAGTTCCGCCTTCAAACTAAGGCGGGCCGTGAGTGGGACGAGGCATTCCGCAGGCACCACGCGCAAGTCACCGACAGCGAGGTGAGCACGGAGCGCGACTCGCTGCTACTCGCAGAGGTCAACCGGGCGCTGCCCGCTTCGATCCAGCAGGGGCGTGCCAAGGAATCCCGCAAGCTCGCGCTGCACACCGACGCCTCGCTTCCGCCGGAGTCTGATGCGATCCCGGTGTGGCTCCGCTCGGAGTGGGACGAGGGCATAACTGCGAAGCAGTTCGACGAGGCCGCGCGCAGCCTCGGCATCGAGTCGCCAATCGTTCTCGTACACCTTCCCCGACTCCAGGCTCCAGCGTTCGCCGCGGCAGTCCGTAACAAGCTCGCCGCGCAGCGCGTGATCGACCAGCAGGGAATCCCGCAGGACGACGAGGGTAAGCAGGCACGAAGCGCGATGCAAACCCGCCTCAACCGGGCGACGGATCAGGTAAACGCCCATGTTCGTGACGTGATCTCCAAGTCGAACGTACTCCTCGGGGGTGGCACGGCACCGAACGGAATCTCACTGCGCGAACGCATCGAGGCAGGCGCGCAGTCCGCCGCGACCCGCCTGTTCCCACGATTCTCCGAAGCCGACGACAACCGGTGGTCGATGGTTAGGGACCGAGTGAAGAACGGGTCGGCAGCTGACGCGCTGAAGGTGCTCCAGTTCGATGCCGACCCAGAGCAGCATCCCGTGGTCAAAGAGATTCTCGGCCACGTCGGCCCGGCGGGCACGTCCGCGAGTGAGGTCGAGAAGGCCGTGATATCGAAGCCGCTCGGCTGGCCGCGCGACGCACTCATGGCCTCCCTCGGCGTGCTCCTAGACACAGGAGTGATCCGTGCGACGCTCAACGGGAGCGATGCGACCACGGCCGATGTACTCAAGCAGACCCGCCTCGGCAACGTGCAACTCCGCCGCGAGGTCACGGTGCTCAAGCCCGCCGAGAAGATCCAGGCCCGCCAGGTGCTGAGCAACCTCGGCTTCCCGACCGACAACGACGGACTCGTCTCGGCCGCCGAACAGGCCGTCAAGTCGCTCGTCGACCGCGCGAAAGGCGTGAGCGGGCCTGCTCCGCTGCCTGACATCACAGTGCCAGGCAGCATTCAGGTGATCGTGAGCTCGTCGGGAAACGACCGTGTGCACGCCCTGCTGGCAGCGAAGAGTGACCTCACGAGCTTCAGCGACCAACTCGGAGACCTGGAACTTAGGCTCAAGAGTCGCACACCCTCGCTCGAACTGGCGCGTTCGCTTGCATCCTCGGCCACGGAGCTGGAGTCCGCGGCGGCGGCCCGTGAGCGGCTCGACGCACTGGCCGCGAGCCGTGATCTCCTCACCGAGGCCGATCCAGTCGCCCCGATCGTGAAAGAACTCGCCGAGGCGCTCCGCGATGCCATCCACGAAGCGGCAGTTGCGTTGCGCGACGCCCGCGCGACGGCTGTCGCCGGCCTCGAACAGCAGCCAGCATGGACGGCTCTCGACGAAGCGCAGCGCGAGGCTCTCCTCACGGAACATCATCTCGGCATCGAGGCGGAGCCCAACCTTGCAGATGCTGCTGCCGTCCTGAGTGCGGCGCAGACTCGGCCGCTCCAGGGGTGGACCGCTGAACTCGACGCCATCCCGCAACGGGCTTCGCGGGCGCTGGAAGCGGCCATTCAGATCACGACACCTGCGGCCAAGACGGCCACAGTGCGGGTTTCGACGGCGAGCCTGAGCAGCGCCGACGAGGTCGAGCGCTACATCGCGGCCCTGCGGATGCAGCTTCTCGACGCCCTGAACAGCGGCAACGACACCGTGGTGGTGAAGGGCTGACATGACGGCAGAAATGACGAAAGTCCTCAACTCCGACCAACGACGCTTTCTAGACGCCCAGACGCAGCGCGCCCGCGAGGCTGCACAACGCGCAGCCGAGGATGCTCTGCGCGCTCTCGCGGTCGCCGAGCCAAGCCGTCCGGGCTACCTGAGTGACGAGCAGAACAAGCTCCGGCTCGTGCTCCGCGACAAAGCACGGCAGCTCGGCGATGACACCGCACGCGCAGGTGCACCGCTCACCAACCTGGTGCACGACGTTGCCTACGAGCAGTGGCATCGCTTGCTGTTCGCGCGCTTCCTGGAAGTCAACGGCCTACTCCGGCATCCGGACTATCGTGACATCCCCTTGTCGTTGGAGGACTGCGGCGATCTTGCGTCTAGCCTTCGCGAGCCGGACGCATGGGCCGTCGCCGCACGGTTCGCCGCAGAAATTCTGCCCGGCGTGTTCGGCCTCACCGACCCCGCGGTAAGAGTCCGGTTCGCCGCCGAGCACCGTAGTGCGCTGGAGCGCCTCCTTCTTGACATTCCGTCCGAGGTTTTCACGACGGAGGACGCGCTTGGCTGGGTCTATCAGTTCTGGCAGACGGCCGAGAAGAAGCGCGTCAACGAGTCAGGCGTCAAGATCGGCGGGGCCGACCTCTCTCCCGTCACACAGCTCTTCACCGAGAACTACATGGTTCGATTCCTGCTCGAGAACTCGCTCGGAGCATGGTGGGCCGCACGTCACCCCGAATCTGCTCTGCTTGACGGCTGGGAGTACCTGCGCCGCAACGAGGACGGCACCCCTGCCGCGGGCTCGTTCAGCGACTGGCCCGAGCATGCTGCCGACGTGACGGTGATGGACCCCTGCTGCGGCTCCGGTCACTTCCTCGTCGCGATGTTCGGCATGCTCTGGCGTATGCGCGCCGAGGAGGAGGGCCTCACGCCGGCCGAGGCGCAAGATGCGGTCCTCCGCGACAACCTCCACGGGCTCGAACTCGATCCGCGCTGCACCCAGATCGCGACTTTCAACGTGGCGCTGGAGGCATGGAAGCAGGGTGGGTTCCGTGAACTCCCTGCTCCGCAGATTGCATGCTCTGGTGTCCCAGTGCGCGTGGAACTCTCAGAATGGGAGTCGCTCGCGGGCAGCGACTCTGAAGTGCGGAAGTATCTCAGGAGACTGCACGGGCAGTTCCGCCATGCGGACACCTTTGGTTCTCTCATTGACCCGCGACCTGCGGACGGCTCGGATGGCGAACTGTTCGGAGTAGATCTCGTTGTTGGGGTCGCCCCGGGAGCAGTGAGGGAGGTGCTCGCTGGCGCTGTCTCGGCTGAGCCTAGCGGAAGTCTTGTGCTGGGGAACGTCGTCAACGACGTCGCCCAGGCGACGACGTTGCTCTCACGCCGCTATTGGCTCGTCGCAACCAACCCGCCATTCCTCGGATACGACAAAATGAGTGACCGGTTGGCAGAATTCACCCTCGCTCAGTACGACGAAGGCAGCCGGAACCTCGCAACCGCGTTCCTTCTGCGTGCAGGTCGGATGTGTTTCCCAGGCGGCGCAGCCGCGTTCGTGACTCCAGACAACTGGCGATTCCTCGCGACTTACCGCGGACTTCGGAAGCGCGTTTCCTCAGTCTTCACTCCGCGGCTCATCGCGAGTATGGGGTCGAAGGCATTCAGTACTCCGATGTGGGACTTTCCGATCGGCTTGTACGTGATGATGCGAGAAGCCTTGCCTTCCTGCCAGGATGTACCGTTTGTCTCTGCCATTGCAGGAACTCCCGATTTGTCGGACCAGTCATTGAGAGCCAGTGAGCGGTCCTGGGTGAAGATCGCGGATCAATCTCAAGGGTGGATCCCTGCGGTTGCCGCGGACGGAGTTGAGCTGGACGCCATCGGCCAGTGGTATGAGGGAACAAAGCCGGGTCAGACAGTCCGGGCCACCAGGTTTCATTGGGAAGTTCCTGGTTCCATCGCGCGTGGCGACGGGGAGAGCAGGTGGACGAAGCTGTCCTCGTCTCCAGACGGCACTGGGCCATATCGCGGAAACTCAGAGGTGATCTTCAAGCAGAGTTTTCTAGACGCGCAGATCCCCGAGTCAAACAACAGCGGACTTGCGGCGCGTGGCCGCTCCGGCCTCTTACTTCAGAAGGCCGGCGCATTGCATCCCGCACTTTACGTCGGCGAGGTGTTCGACAATAACACCTTTGTGTTTATCCCGCACGACGATTCAGACATCCGACCTTTGTATGCCTTCATGGCGTCAGGCGAGTTTGCTGAGCAATGCCGCGGAATGAACCAGAAACTCGATGTCTCTATCAGGACAGTCGGGCGAGTTCGCTTCGACAGGGATCGATGGCGAGAAGTTGCCGCGGAGAATAGAGCCCCCTTCAGGCCGGGTTCGAATGATCCGAGTCAATGGCTCTTTCAGGGAGTTATCCCAGGGTCGAGCGCGCCGCTGCAGGTTGCAGTGGCCCGTGCACTGGGGTACGTCTGGCCTGATCAGATACCAGATGAGTTGGATCGCTTTGCCGACGGAGATGGCATAGCGGCGCTGGTATCGTTGCCCGGCGAACCTGACCTGGCGACACGCCTCCGAGAGTTGCTCGCGGCTGCGTATGGCAATGAGTGGTCGAGCACACTTGAGCGGATGCTGGTGGTTGACGCCGGTGGAAAGAACGGACGGCTCGAAGACTGGCTCCGTGACTCATTCTTTGCTGAGCATACGAAGATCTTCCGCAACCGACCGTTCCTATGGCACATCTGGGACGGTCGTAAGGACGGCTTTTCGGCGATTGTTAACTATCACGAGCTGGATCGCCAGAAGCTGGAGAAGCTGACGTATACCTCCCTTGGCGCATGGATTGAGCGACAGAAGCATGAGGCCAGCGCCGAGCGGGCGGGGGCTGATGCGCGACTGGTTGCGGCTGAGGACCTCCAGCGCAGGCTCCGGCTTATCCTCGAGGGGGCACCGCCCTACGATATCTATGTCCGCTGGAAGCCCTTGGCCGAGCAGCCTATCGGATGGCAACCCGACCTTGATGATGGCGTACGACTCAACATCAGGCCGTTCGTAACTGCTGGGGTTCTGCGGATGAAGCTGAACTCCAGGATCAAGTGGGGCCCAGACAGGGGCAAGCTGAATGACCTGCACCCGACGCTTGAGGAGCGCCGTGCTGCCCGGCGCGGAGCGGAGGCTGCCGAATGACGCTCGTCCGTGCCGTCGTCGCCAAAGCTCTCCGTGACGCTGCGGCCTTCAACGCGAGGGTGAGTTCGGCCCCAGCTGCTGTTCTGTGGGCCGACCCTGAGCGCGCCTGGGAGCCGGTGATTCGCATCCTCCAGGAGGCCGTGCCCATCTTGGTGCTCGGAGAGTACGACCCCGCGGCTGCACGGGGTCCAGCGCTTTGGCTTCGGGCCGTTCTCGCCTCGCCCGAGTCCGCGGAGCTGCCAGCTCATCTTGCCGAACGAGGCGAGCGCAATCCGTGGGTGATATACCTGCCGGGTGTCAGTCGAGGCTCCGTGGTAGAGGCAGCGGCGCTCGATGACTCGCTCGCGCCGTTGGCCGAGGTTGCGATCCGCTCGAACTGGTGGCCCTCTGCCCACGGTCAGACGCCCTGGACGCCGCACTCTTTCCTTGCGTCGAAGCAGGGTGCGGGGCTCGACATCGCGAGTGACAGTGCGACGAAGGCGGCCCTCGCTCAGGTGCTGGACAAGTTCCTCTTCGAGGACATCGACGATCTCAAACGTATGGGGCGCCTCGATTCGTCTCGCCTGCACCACCTCGTGCTCGATGACACGGTTCGCACCCTCCTCGAATGGATGAACGAGCCGGACGAGGTACGGGCTTCGCTCGAAGGTGCGCAGTGGCAGGCCCTTGTCGCCTCCTGCAAGTCCGTTTACGGCATCAGCCCCGACAAGGACGGCTCGCTCACTGCAGCCAGTAAGCTCGGCGGCCGAACGGGCGAGTGGGGAGCTGTCTGGCAACGGTTTGCGGAGAACCCAAGCCGCTATCCGAATCTTCCTGCCTTGCTCGACCAGGCGCGGCCCTCTGTGGTGCCGCTCTTTGGAGACACCGACCCACACCCTGACTCGTGGCCTTCGTGGAACCGCGACCAGGAGGACGCGCTCAGGTCGGCGCTCGATGCATTGGGAACTCATCCCGACCCGCGTGGTCGCGTTGAAGAGCTCGCTGCCGCGCACACGCTGCGCGAAGACAACGTCTGGGCTGCTCTCGGTCAGGCACCTCTTGCGAGGGCCGCCGGTCACCTCGCGGAACTGGCAAACCGTGTAGCGACCGCTCCGACAGCAACAGATCTCCAGAGTCAAGTTGCCTGGTACAGCCACGAGGGCCACGTGATTGACGACCTCGCACTGCGGACGATCGCGACGGCCAACACCGCACAAGACAGGGCCGCTGTCACCCACGCTCTCGGCGCGATCTACGACCCGTGGGTCGATCAGTCGGCACGAGCATTCCAGAAGGCCGCAGTTGGCACCTACCGCGGCCAGACGGGCCTCGACGTAGCCGCCGGAACATGCGTGGTCTACGTGGACGCCTTGCGCTATGACCTGGCTACTCGAGTTGCTCGCCGACTGTCGGGTCTCGCCGTAGTTGTGGAGCCGCGCCAGGCGGCTTTCCCCAGCGTCACGCCAACCGGCCAGCCGGCAGTCGCACCAATCACGATCAGCATGGGTGGCGGCGCTGCCTTCGACGCGTCCGACGATCAGGGGCGAGCTGTGAAAGGCGCAGTGCTGCGCTCGGCCCTCACTGGGGCGGAGGTGCAGTTCCTCGACTGGGACACCGCTCAGGTCGGCGACCCGGCCGGAACGGCGTGGACGCAGACGAACATGATCGACTCGCTGGGTCACTCGCACGGGCATCAGATGGCGGACCTCATCGACCACCACCTCGACCTCGTCGCCGAGCGCGTTCGTACGCTGCTTGACGCAGGGTGGCGGAAGGTTGTCGTGGTCACCGATCACGGGTTCCTCTTGCCCGGCCGAGCAGCGCAGAAGGTCACCCTCCCGATACAGGTGACGGAAGGTGATGCTGCCCGCAAACCGCGTGTGGCGCGGTTGAAAGCCGCCGCGGCGCGCCCGGATTTCCCGATCCTGCCCTGGACTTGGGACTCATCTGTCGACATGGTCAGCGCACCCGGAGCTGCCGCATTTGAAGCGGGCTGCCTGTACGAGCACGGCGGATTGAGTCTCCAGGAATGCGTGATTCCCGTCGTCACCGTGACTCGCGGCGATTCGGCCGCTGCGCCCGTCCAGATTGCGGCTGTTCGATGGACAGGACAGCGCTGCCGCATCGACTACGGCCCTGCCGAAGCCGAAGTGGCCGCCGAAGTTCGGCTTCACCCCGCCGACGCATCGAGCGCCGTCGGCGGCCCGAAGGCGCCCACCGAGCCGGGCGAGGTCAAGGTGCTCGTCGATGAGGAACAGGCTCCTGCTGGGGCGAGCGCCTGGGTCGTCCTTCTTGACCCGAGTGGTGGAGTTCTAGCACAAGCACAAACCACGGTAGGAGGCGTCGAATGACCGAGGTAATCGCGCTCGACGAGATTGACACGATCGCAGCATCCGCCTTCGAGGGGTACGTCGTTCGCAAGGACCTTGCCCAGCAGTTCAAGGGCGCGTATCCCGTCCCGACCTATGTCGGAGAGTTCCTGATCGGACGCTACTGCGCCACGACCGACCCGGAGGAGATCGAAGAAGGGCTCCAGGTCGTACGACGACTGCTCGCTGACCGCACTGTACGGGCAGGCGAAGAGGAGCTCTTCAAGTCGCGCGCGCGTGAGCGCATGACTGTCAAGCTCATTGATCTCGTGAAGGCCCGACTCGATGCGAAGTCGAACGCCTACGTTGCCGAGCTGCCGAGCCTTGGGCTCCGAGACGTGCGTATCGACGATGACGTTGTCCGTGACAACGAGCGCATGCTGACCGGTGGCTTCTATGCCGAGGTTGATCTGTTCTACGACGCCGCGATCGCTGATGAGAACAACGGCAAGCCCTTCGCTATCGGGTCGCTCCGCCCTATCCAACTCTCGACCCGCGATTCACTATCGCGTCTAGCCGAAGGTCGCTCACGGTTCACTACGGCGCAGTGGAAGCACCTCCTGCTGCGGTCAGTGGGTTTCGAACCTGCGCAACTCACCGAGCGCGAACAAGACGTGCTGTTGCTGCGCATGGTCCCGTTCGTGCAGCGGAACTTCAACATGGTCGAACTGGGGCCTCGTGGCACCGGCAAGTCCCACCTGTTCCAGCAGGTCTCTCCCTACGCGCACTTGATCTCCGGCGGCAAGGCCACCGTAGCCCGGATGTTCGTCAACAACGCCACTGGACAGCGCGGCCTTGTCGCGCAATACGACGTTGTGTGTTTCGACGAAGTCTCCGGCGTCTCCTTCGATCAGAAGGATGGCGTCAACATCATGAAGGGCTACATGGAGTCTGGCGAGTTCTCCCGCGGCCGTGAGTCCATCCGTGCTGACGGTTCGATCATGTTGGTCGGGAACTTCGACGTGGATGTCGCCCACCAGCAGCGGATCGGCCACCTGCTCTCTCCGCTGCCACCGGAGATGCGCGACGATACGGCCTTCATGGACCGCATCCACGCATACCTGCCCGGCTGGGACGTTCCAAAGCTCAACCCGACCTACTTCACCCAACACTTCGGGCTCGTGAGCGACTTCCTCTCCGAGTGCTGGTCGCGCCTTCGTGACCAATCGCGCCTCACCTCGATCCAGGGGCGGGTCAACTACTCCGATGCACTGTCGGGCAGAGACCTGTCGGCCGTCAACAAGACGGTTGATGGCTTGCTCAAGCTCTTGTATCCCGACGCCGAAGCCACGATCTCCGACGAGGACCTCGAATGGGCGGTGCGCATCGCCCTGGAGTGCCGCCGTCGCGTCAAGGAACAACAGCGCCGCATCGGCGCAGCAGAGTTCCGTAACACCCAGTTCGGCTACCGCCTCGGCGAGGGAGTCGAGCAGTTCGTCTCGACTCCCGAACTCGCGAGCCCCGACTCGATCGGCCTTGATCCGCTGCCTCCCGGCCAGGTGTGGGCGATCTCCGAGGGCGGCGGCGACGTCGGCCCGGGACTCTACCGAATCGAGGCGGCGGACACGCCCGGCTCTGGCGCACGCGGTCTACTCAACCAGGCCGCACCCGCCGCGCTCCGGGAAAGCTTCAAGGTCGCAGAGCAGAACCTCATTGCCCAGGCGAGACAACTCGTGGGCGACCGCGACCCGCGCGAGCACAACCTCACCGCTCAGATACGCGCGCTCGACGCGGCCAAGACCGGCGCCGGCCTCGGCCTGCCCATCCTCCTCGCCCTGGCCTCGGCGATGCTCCAGCGGTCTATCCGTGGTGGCCTGATCGCCGTCGGCAACCTGTCGCTCGGCGGTGGCGTCGAGACGATCCTCAACGCAGCGCAGCTCGCCGAGCACGCGATGGAGAAGGGAGCGACGGCCCTCTTGCTCCCGGTATCAGCCCGCCGCCAACTCCTCGACGTCAGCGACGAGGTCGCTACGAAAGTCTCGTTCATTTTCTACAGTGACGCGCAGGACGCCCTCGTGAAAGCACTCGACGAATGAATAAGCAGACAGTCGGAGTTTCCATGCGGCCGAACGAGTGGGTGATCTGATGGCCGGCGCTCATTGGGTGAGAGCCGCTCTGCAGGTCAACCCGTATGCGTACCAAGGACGCAACTCGCCCTCAACGAGGTTTGACTCGGAGGCGGACTACAACAAGGCGCTTCTCGACAAGTGCGGCGAGCTTGGCGTCGAGCTCATCGCAATCACCGATCACTGGACCATCGACACGGCGAGTGGACTCATTCAAGACGCGACAGCGCGAGGCGTCGTTGCTTTGCCTGGGTTCGAGGCCAACACAGCTGAAGGGTTTCACGTTCTCGTCATCTTCGAGGCCGGAACCACTGCTGCCGATGTGAACGCGGCCGTTGGTGCGTGCGGGGTCACCCCAGGGTGCAACAACGGCACCGTCGGGCAACCTTTCGAGGACATCCTGGAGAAGATGTCGGATCGCGGTGCTCTGGTCATTCCGGCGCACGCTAACGTGGCGAACAGTGGGATGCTGACGGGTCGCCAGGGCAATCCGCTCGCCAAACTGATCAACCATCCAAGGCTCCATGCTCTGGGGATCACTCCAAGCGTGGCTGCTGCGCAGGAGCAGGAAGCCATTCTCGAACGTCGTAAGCCGTTCGACCGAAAGCACCCGCTCGCAGTCATCCATGCCGACGACATCTCCCACCCGGACGCCTTGGATTCGGAGGGTGGCTCAACGTGGTTCAAGGTGAGCACGTTGACCGTCGAGAGCCTCAAGATTGCGGTCCGCACCCCCGAGACTCGGATCTCTCTCGATGATCCCAAGGAGGAGACGCGTCCTCTTCTGAAGGAGATTTCGTGGGTTGGCGGCTTCTTGGACGGCGTCACGATCCCGCTCTCGCCGGATCTGACCACACTGATCGGTGGACGAGGAACGGGGAAGTCCACCGCCATCGAGAGCCTTCGCTACGTCCTGGGTCTGACGCCAATCGGAGCCTCAGCCAAGGCCGACCACGAGGCGATCGTCAGCAGTGTGCTTCGCGCGGGCACCGTCGTGAAACTCACTGTCGAGGCCACCTCGCCGAGGGTTCAGACGTTCACCGTCGAACGTTCTGTCAACAACACTCCGGTCGTTAAGGATGCCAGCGGTACTGTCACGAGCCTTCAGTCGGCTGACGTGATCGGAGACGTTGAGGTTTTCGGCCAGCATGAGCTGGCGGAGTTGGCGAGCGACAGCGAGAAAGTCGCCAGCATGCTCCACCGATTTCAGGGCAATGGAGACCTGACGGCCGATCACAAGGCGACGCTGGCAAGGCTGAAGGAGAACCGCGACAAGCTCACGCGCGCTGAGAAGGACAAGGTCGAGCTCGAAGACGAGCTGACCGACATCCCGCGCTTGGAAGAGCAGGTTCGCCACTTTAAGGAGACTGACGTACCCACTCGGCTCAGTGAGGTCACACGGCTGAACCAGGACGAGGCGGTGTTCGCTGAAGGGCGATCCCGCGTTGCGGATGCCAAATCGACCCTGACGGGTCTGACCGACACACAGCTGGCGGCGAAGCTCGGTGCGACCTACGACGGGCTCGATGAGTCGCCACAAGCCGACACTCTCGGCCTCGTTCGCACTGCGACGACGACGCTTGTGGACACGCTGAAGTCCCTCGCTACACAGGCGCAGGCGGCGATCACGGCTGCGGAGACCGCAATAGCCTCGGCCGAAACTGGTTGGACGAACGCTGTCCGTGAGCAGCGCGAAGACCACGCACAGGTCCTGCGCCAGCTCGTCGAGGATGGCCTTGAGCCCGACAAGTATCTGACGACAACGAAGGCGCTTGAAGACCTCAAGGCCAAGGAGCCGCGGCTGACCAGCATCGATGCCAACATCAAGGAACTGGTCGCTTCCCGCAAGACCCTCCTCCAGGAACTCACCGAGCACGAGAACAAGCGGGTGGAAGCCCTGCACGATGCGATCCGAACTGCGAACGCGGCAACAGGCGGTGTCGTCATCGTGAAGCCGATCGCGGCTCGGGACCGCCGACACATCAAGACGCTCATCGAAAGCGCGATCAGCGGGCAGCGAACGCAGATCATGGCTGCCATCGACAGCGATGGCTTCTCGACACGGGCGTTCGTTGAGGCTGCTCGCAAGGGTCAGGCCGAGCTCGCGGAGAAGTTCTCCGTCCGGGGCGCACAAGCTCGCGGAGTGGTCGACGCCGGCGAGGCCCTCTTGCGCCAGCTCGAAGAGCTTTCGGTCGGAAACGCTGTAGAGGTTCAGCTCGACATCGGGGCAGGAACAGGGACCCGCGAGTTCAAGAAAATGGACGACCTCTCGAAGGGGCAACGGGCCACTGCGCTGTTGTTGCTTCTCCTCGGAGCGTCGCGAGCACCACTCGTCATCGACCAACCGGAGGATGACCTAGACAACCGCTTCGTCTACGACGGCGTTGTCAAGCATCTCCGCGAGCTCAAGGGTAAGCGTCAGATCATCGCAAGCACTCACAATGCCAACGTGCCTGTGCTCGGCGATGCTGAACTGATCATCGCATTGGAAAGCAGCGGTCGTAACGGCAAGCCGACGGATGGCGGCGTCGGTTCGCTTGACGATGCGCTCATCCGTGCTCTCGCTGAGTCGATCCTTGAAGGTGGGCCTGCGGCGTTCAATGCGAGGTATCATCTATACGGGTTCTAATAATTATTAGGGCGTACACGAGGATCACCCCGGATGCCTGCTTTACCCGTATAAGGCACCCTACGTGTGCGCTAACCCCTCGCCTGTCTTGAAACGCAAGCACCGGGTATGTACGACGACGTATAAGGCTCGGTATGGGGTGCCCCGTAAAAAACCGAAAGTGCACTCAAATCACTCTTACGTACATTTATAGGTTGACGCGATTGTGGGCCTCGGCGGGCTAATTCTACTTGCCTTGCAAGGCCAAGGCCACCATTTCGATGGCCAGCGAAGTATGGTTATCGGAGCCGCGTGTAGCGGACAAGCATGACGGATAGTTCGAGCCCGACCCATGCTGTTCTAGGCAGCAGCGCTACTTGTCCGTTCTATCTGCCCCGTAATTCGGTAGCTTCACTCTATGCGTTTCAGTCTGTCAACGAAGAGACGTTTACTATGGAAAGGACGAAAAGCAGATTCTTCCGCTAGTCACCACCGTTCTCCCGTACATTCTCAGGGACCTTGTGGTCGCGCAGGCGATTATTGCCTTGGGCAAAAGCTTTTAGCCGTGTGAGACGAAGGTATTCGGTACAACTTTTTTACAGCCCTGTTCTAAAGATTGACGATGGAGTGTTCCAGATCGACACGGGGTCCCATCGTCTCGATGGAGTAAGAACGCCGTACCTTTCTCTGACTCCGTGGTGGCACTAATTGCGATAATAAACAGTATGGCCAATAACAACACGTCGACGTTGCATCACTATGTTCCGCAGGGGTATCTTCGTGGCTTTGCAACGGATCAGAACAGGGTCCACGTGCGTCCACTCGATCAGAGCCGCAAGTCTTTCGTCTCAAATACCCGGAACGTAGCGGCTCAATCACATTTTCATACCTTATACGACGTGTTTGAGCCAGACGGATTCGAGAAGAATCTGAGCGAACTTGAAGGGCAGTCCATCCGCATCATCAGACGTCTGACTGATGGTAAGCTTCCGATCCCTAAAGAAGATCGGCACGTTTTATCGTTCTTTATTGCACTACAGTCGGTTCGCGGCCCTGAGACTAGACGATCTATCGACCAGTTGCACGCTCAGATTGTGCGCGCTGAAGTCGGTATGGGCGGACGGGAGAACGTGTCCAAATGGGTGGAGAAACAGCTGGGGTTTGAACCGACCGATGAGCAAGCAGAACGTATCTGGGAGGAAGCCACCCAGCCGGGTGGCCCACCGATAGAACTCTCAAACAGGGAACAACTCGAGTTTATGGTGAACGCCGCGCAGGAGATCACTCCGTTCATATTCTTACGACCATGGTCGATTGTGCAGTTCAAGCGAAGAGCTCTCCTCACTAGTGATTCTCCCGTAACTCTAGTACCGCATAAAGACCAGGAACGTTGGTTGGGCGTAGGGTTCCAGACCGCATGGGGAATTACCTTCCCGCTCTCGCGCCGTTACGGCCTCCTGATGTCAGACCCCATACCGATGATCGAGGGCTTCGACGAGAACCTCATTCATGATCAATTACAAGGCATCGTCGAAGGCGAAATAGACCATATCCTGGCTGGATCCACCAAACTTGAGCGATTCTTCAACTACAACACGGTCTATAACGCCCGTGAGTACTTATATTGTCATCCGGAGGACAAGGCCTTCATACCAGTCGATCTTCCAGCACCTAAACTCACCAACATGAACGCTGATATTTTCTCAGATCGGCATTTCTAATAAGCACCAATGTTTAAAGCTCCCACACTTCTTCTAATCGGTGATATTCATTCAGCGCGTCCACGGAAATGTTCGCCTTCTACCCGATTAAAGTGCTGCCCAACCACGTAACAACGTGTCCCTGAGATGGGCCGGGTGAAGCACGCAAGTATCGAAAAACACCCGAAACGCCATTGTGCTTAACGGGTCTTCAGCGGTGTAGCTGTCTTTTCATAAAGGCCTACTTCTTCACTTATTTCAACCAAGCAATCAAGCGCCTCACGACGATTCGTCATTAGCTGTTGCTGGTATGCCAACACATCAGTGAGAAGAATACGGCGGTGTCTGTCTAGCGGCTCAAATGGAATTTCCCCCTCATCCAGCAGTTTTACAAGGGTTGGCCAGCTGATGCCCAACAACTCTGCTGCTTCTTGAGTAGTTAACCGCTGGTGTACCGGGGCAATAATAACCGACTGACCTTCAGTCATTACCTCAACCACATTTCGGATAACCTCAAAAACTTGGTTAGGAAGCACTAGCTTGCTGCCATCTGGCCCCACCAAATATGCACGGCCGTGGGTTTCCGGCTCAATAGGTGCGCGTTTAATTCTATCAACCAGTGATTCAAGCGCTTTCAGCTCTTGGCGCTCTTCCAAGTCGTCCGTTGGGGTAAATACATGTGATGGGAGAACTTTTGCACTCATCTGGCTCTCCTTGGTTTGTTACGTTCAAGGCTAGGCAGCGTGCACCAAATTCGAAAAAATCGCAATTAGCTTGGAGGGTGGCTCAAAGCGGAATCGCTTCCGCCAGCGCCGCCTCTGAGACTGGGCGTTTCAAGAGTTGCGGAGGAAAGATATCGATGTCATCGCGCCCGAAGAGGTCTCGGGTCTCTTCCAGCAAGCCGGACGCACGCATGAGAAGGTTGCCGTCGGCTGGGTCTATATCCACCAGAATATCGATGTCGCTAGACGCGGTGGCGCTGCCGCGAGCAACCGAACCAAACAAAAGTGGGTTGCGGGCCTCGTATTTCACCCCTGGTTCTTCCTACGGAGACCAGCACCAATCGATGGTTAACCTGGAATACCACCTTCCTTATTCCGGGTTAGACCTGTTAAGTCGGAATAACGGGGTCATTTCCCTTGAATTCTCTTGTCAATGACAACATCGTTTAATGCGCTGTGTTCTCTAACGTGGGCACAACCTCCATTACTTGCCCGAGAACCCCGAGGACCATGCACCTGCGCTCCTATACAGAATCAGATGCTTTAGCCACCCTCCACCTCTTCCTCCGCGCCATACGCGAACAGGCCAGCCACGACTACTCAGCCGAACAAATCGACGCCTGGGCCCACGACGATCGTGACCTGCTCGAGTGGCACCAAACCCGGGAGCAAGCCAACACCCAGGTGGCCGAGATTGACGGCCACGTCATCGGGTTTATCGATGTAGCCACCAACGGATACATCGACATGCTCTACGTCGACCCCGCCCACGGACGAACGGGCATCGCCTCGGCACTACTGAACTGGGCAAAAGAAACCGCTATGGCCTCCGGCGCAGATCGATTAAGTACTCACGCGAGCATTACGGCGCGACAGTTTTTCAAAGCCCACGAATTCGTGACGGAACAAGAATGCACTCCCACCGTCCGCGGCGTTGCAATGACCAACTATCGAATGACCCTGGCACTAAATTGACCCCGCCCAACCCACGCTAAACAACACACGGTAAGCACAAGAGCGGCACGAGCCGTTCATGGGTTGTGACACCGCCAGCCAAGATGCCTAGCATCTCAAGTGGAACCTGGCTATTGGGTTCGCGGACGAGGGAGCAGTACCCGCACCACGACAAGACTGACTCGAAAGGGCCTTGATCGTGTATTGGAGCGTACTGATTCTCTCGGGAATCTTTGAAGCAGTTTGGGCGCTTGCGCTGTCGGCTTCAAACGGCTTTAGAAACTGGCGGGCGGTTGGCGTTTTTGTGGTGGCCCTCACCATCAGCATGTCGGGTTTGGCTTTTGCTATGACCGAAATTTCTACCGGTACCGCCTACTCGGTGTGGGTAGGGGTCGGTGCCACACTCACCGCCCTGTGGGGAATTTACCAGGGTGAAGAACCCGCCACCTTGGCCCGAATTTCCCTGCTCGTTCTGCTAGTGGGTTCGGTAATCGGTCTAAAGGTGGTGAGCTAACCATGCCCTGGTTGATCCTTGTTTCAAGTGCCATCTTCGAGGCGGTTTGGGCGGTGGCACTTGGCCATTCCAACGGTTTTAGTAAGCCCCTTCCCACCGTCATTTTTGCTGTGGCGCTGCTAATAAGTATGGGCGGCCTGGGTTGGGCGGTGAAAAACATTCCGATTGGTACCGCCTATGTCGTATGGACTGGAATCGGCGCCGCACTGGCCGTGATCTACACCATGGCCACCGGTGATGAAACCGTTTCACTAGCCAAAATCATCTTCCTTAGCGGCATTATCGCCGCCGTAGCCGGGCTGAAACTTCTCCCCGAACAAACCCCACAAACCACTCAGCCCCACACGGAAACGCGACGACGCAGCTAAACCCTGGAAAACCCCTCATAGGGAAGCCCCAGCAGGTGTTCTAGAGCTTGCGGATCATGGAGACACCATCGCCCAAGGGCAACATGGCCACCTCAACCCGGCTGTCAGCCACCACAAATTCGTTGAATTCTCGTAGTGCCACCGTGGAAGTTTCGGTGTCAGAATCGTCAAACACCCGGCCGCTCCACAACACGTTGTCCACCATGATCAAACCACCCGAACGCATCCGCCCCAAAAGCTCTTCGTAGTAGGCCAAATAGCTGGTCTTGTCGGCGTCGATAAAGGCCATATCAATCGGCTGCTCGACAGGCAGTGCCCGCAACGTTTCAAGCGCAGGACCAAGAATTAACTCGACCTTGTCGTCCACGCCAGCTCGTTTCCAATAGTCCCTGGCTACCGCGGTGAACTCGTCACTCACATCACAACAAATCAACCGTGAACCCTCAGGTAACGCCCGCGCCACGCTCAACGACGAATACCCCGTGAACGTTCCAACCTCAACGGCTAGTTTCGGCTGCAATAGCCGTGTCATCAGTCCCATAAATGCACCTTGAGCAGGGCTGATTTGCATTCCAGCACGGTCGGGGAAACGCTCTTTGGTTTCTACCCGTAGGCTTTCAAACAACTCATCGGCTGGAGTGCTGTGCGTCACCAGATAGTCGCGCAGAGCTCGTTCATATTGTTGGACATCCATAGCGCTCAACCTATCTTGGCCGGGCTAATTCACACCTCTACCAGCACCGTTACCGGGCCGTCATTTACCAGCGCAACCTTCATCTCGGTACGGAAACGCCCGGTTTCTACCTTGGCGCCAAGCGTTCGCAGCTGCGCCACAACCTCTTCCACCAACGGCTCGGCCACTTCAGGTTTAGCCGCTGCAATCCAGGTGGGTCGCCGCCCACGTGAGGTGTCACCGTAGAGGGTGAATTGGCTCACCACCAGCACTTGGCCCCCAACCGATTCCACCGAGCGGTTCATTACCCCATCGGCGTCATCAAAAATACGTAGACCCCACAACTTTGATGCCAGCTTCGCGGCTTTGGCGGTGTCATCGTCGTGGGTGACGCCAACCAGTACACACATGCCGGGGCCAATTTCACCCACAATGTCGCCGTCGACGGAAACCGAGGCCTGCTCCACTCGTTGTACTAACGCACGCATTTACCCAACCCTAGAACAGCGTTGGGGTTACTACATGAACATGCAATGAACAGCTTTGCTCATCAGCCTTAGGTGGTTGTTAGACGATCTCACAGTGACGGCCGCTTGATATCAACCAAGGCCTTGACGATATACAACTGTAACTAGGGTCGTGAACCGCCACAGAAATCGACGACCACAGCATCGACCAAATCAAGCTACTCCGCTTGGAGCGGTCGCGACCGCGAACCTATTTGTGAATAGGGTTTTCGAAGCGATATCCAACGCCTCGCACCGTCACTACATATTCGGGTTTCGATGGCTCACGTTCAATTTTCGCCCGCAACCTTTTGATATGAACATCTAGAGTTTTGGTGTTTCCCACATAGTCGTATCCCCACACCAACCGAATTAGACGATCGCGTGGGACCACCCGGCCGGTTCGCTCCATAAGTGCTGCCAACAGCTCAAATTCCTTCAGCGGAAAATCGACCTCTTCGCCGCGCACCACCACCTGATGCCGACTCACATCAAGACGAATCTCCCCAACCTCAAACGCCAACGCTTGGGCGTCAGCATCATCCCCAGCAAAATTGTCAGCATCGGCACCCAAACCGCTTCCGTTGGCCACCTCCGCTAAAGCACCACCCGGCACTTCCACCCCGCCAAGCCCTTCACGCCGTCGCAATACCGCCCGTATTCTCGCCACCAATTCACGCATCCGATAAGGCTTGGTCACATAATCATCAGCGCCGACTTCGAGACCAACCACCGTGTCAATTTCATCGGATTTCGCCGTCACCATGATGATCGGCACTGATGACACAGCCCTGATCTCGCGGCACACATCTACGCCCGACAATGTGGGCAGCATCAGATCCAACAGCACAATATCGGGCGCCACTTGCTCAAATCGGCGTAACGCCTCACCCCCATCGCGGGCTACTTCCACCCGAAAACCTTCGTGTTCCAAGCCAATCGTCAAGGCATCGACAAACGACTCTTCATCTTCGACAACAAACACGGTGGCTTTCTCACCCACGGTTTGCACCGTCGTTGTCATCCACACCCATGCTGGCCATTATCTCTTTAGCTCGTCTGGGAATCGACAAAGTGAACGTAGCTCCTTCACCCTCCCTCGAGTCAACCTCAATGGTGCCCGAATGGTTTAGCGCCACATGCCGCACAATCGCTAACCCCAGCCCTGTGCCGCCCGTATCACGTCGCCGTGCCCGATCAACCCGGTGGAAGCGCTCGAAAATACGTACCTGATCAGCCTTTGGGATACCAATGCCATGGTCACACACCACAAAATCGATGTTCGGCCCATTAGCCTGCACCCGAATTTCTACCGTTCCACCTGCTTCTGAATATTTAATAGCGTTGTCGATCAAGTTAGTAAGCGCCGATACCAATTGACGCCGATCACCGCCAACCACCAGCTCCACCGCCGGAACGTTCACCACAATTTTCACTCGCGCCAACTCGGCCGCCGACCAAGATCGCGCTACCGCATCATCAACCAGCCGGGCCGCTGCCACTGGTAGCGACACCAAAGGTTCACCTGCCTCTATCCGGCTCAACTCCAATAGGTCATCCACGGTGTGCCCCAACCTTGTAGCTTCATGGGTGACCCGCTCTGCCAAACGATCGATCGTCGCCGCGGTGGCACCAAGTGCTAGCTGCTCAACCTCTATCTGTAGCGTTTCGGCTAGCACAATCAACGCCCCGACTGGCGTCCTTAATTCATGGCCAATGTTGGCTACAAAATCGCGTCGCAATGACTCTACCCGGCGCCGCTCGGCCGCTTCTGACATCACCACACCACGCTCCACCGTCACCGCCGCATCGGCCCCCTCTGGCCACCGCACCGGTATATGTCCATCGCTACGAGGCATTGTTGAACCTGGTGTCCACCCATTCACCTGAAACAACACTCGGTTACCGACGTTTACGGCATGGTCACCAATACGTTCATAAAATCGACCCAAAAGCGCCAATTGCACCCCGACACGGTGATCCACCTCGTCGTTTGCCTGCAGATCGAAAATTGTTTCCAAGAAGTCTCGGTGCAGGGCATCAATCTCATCGTCAAGGTCATCGAGCGCCGCCGCCTTTGACTCGTTCTGGGAAATATAGGCATCCAGAGCAAAGCGCAACTGTGAGGTCGCCAGCTGGCTAATGCGGTCAATCATGCCGCGCAGCTTGGGCGGAATCTGGGCATCAAACAAACGTCGCGCTGTTTTGGCAATGTTCGAAGCCAGATCGCCACACCGCTCGAGTTCGGTGGCCAGCGCTAATGCCACTATGACCGCCCGCAGATCACCCGCCATCGGGCCTCGCAATGACAGCAAACGATAACATTGCGCTTCAATATCGGCCGTGGCTTCGTCGAATACATCGTCACCTTCAATAAGGCGCCGCGCCGCAGCTAAGTCGTTGGCCAAAAGCGCCGTAGTCGCAGTCTGTATGGCCACAACGACTCCGCTGCCTAAGCCAACAATTGCCTGATGTATGGCGCCTAGTTCCTCGTCAAATGCATGCCTTAAATGTGTGTCGCTCATCCGAACCTCCCCGTAATGTATTGCTCGGTTCGTTCATCAAGTGGATGCGCAAAGAGCCGTTCGGTGGCTCCCGCTTCGACCAGCGTTCCACTCCGGTTTCCTTGTTCATCAACCTCGGTTGTTAAAAACGCGGTGTCGTGGCTGGCACGGGCAGCTTGAGCAAGATTATGTGTAACGATCACAATCGTAAGTCGCGCTGAAAGCTCGGCCATCAAGTCTTCAATTTTGGCTGTTGCAATGGGGTCCAACGCCGAACACGGTTCATCCATCAACAAGACGTCGGGTTCAACCGCAAGCGCTCGTGCAATGCAGAGCCGCTGCTGCTGTCCACCTGAGAGCCCCAGAGCAGATTCGTTTAGCCGGTTCGACACCTCATCCCACAACGCCGCCTGACGTAAGGCATGCTCTACCCGCTCGTCACGGGCGTCTCGTATTCCAGCGATTTTTAGGCCGTAAGCTACGTTTTGATAAATAGATTTCGGAAATGGGGTGGGGCGCTGAAACACCATGCCAATTCGTCGACGAACCTCAACTGGCTCCACCACAGGATCATAGATATCAACCCCGCGATATGCGACAGTTCCGCTGACTCGGCTGCCTTCAATGAGGTCGTTCATACGGTTGATGCTACGTAGAACACTACTTTTACCGCACCCTGATGGTCCGATCATGGCGGTAATCCGGTTAGAGGCAATGTTTAGGTTCACATCGCTAACCGCCAGCTTGTCACCGTAGCTGATAGCCAAATTCTTCATGCTGATAACCGGTGCAACCGGAAGTGTTGGTGAAGCAGGTGTCTGGTTGAGGGCCGAAGTCGGAGCAGAAACAGACGACATGGCCAGAGATGTTTTGTTGGCGAGAGCCGAATATGTGGTTTGCAAAAAGGTCAACCTTTCAGATTTCGATTAAAACGTGCCGTTACAACGCGCGCCGACAAGCTGAGGCCAAATACCAACGCCACTAACGTGAAGGCCGCGCCCCAAGCCAGTTCGTTCGCCAACGGCAGCCCCGATTTCGCACCGCTGAATATTTGTTGTGCCAAGGTGGTGTTCTCGCCAAAGGCACTCGCATTGAGCGACTGGGTGACCCCGATCGTAAAAATGACTGGGGCGGTTTCGCCAGCAGCACGAGCAATAGCCAAAAGTGACGCCGAAACTAAACCTGGCAACGCAGCCGGTAGTACTACCCCAAAGACGCCTTGTGAACGTCGCCCGCCAAGAGCCAAGTTGGCATGGCGAAGCTCATTGGGGACGAGACGAAGCATCTCTTCCGAACTACGCAACACAATCGGCAGCATCAGACACGCTAAGGCCAAAGAAGCAGCGAAAGCCGATCGCCCTTCGGTGCCAAATCGCACGACCCAAACGGTGAAGACAAACATGCCCATCACAATCGAGGGCACCCCAATCATGACATCGGCAAAAAATCTGATGACAACGGCTATGCGCCCTCGTCCGCCGATCTCGTTGAGATAGACCGCCCCAAGAATGCCAATGGGAATTGCAAGTAGCGCAGCGATTCCCGTGGAAAGCAACGTACCCACAATGGCGGGCCCCATACCGGGGCTAGGGGACACACAGCTGAGACCGTATTTGGCTCGAAACTCTGGTGTGATTTCAGAACACGAGGTCACCGTTTGGCCGGTGACACTTGGAATGTCGCCGGTGATAAAACCCCAGTTCACCAACGAAGCCCCTTTTACGATTAGCACGCCGATGGTCGCACCTAGAGGCACGAGCGCGGCCAAAAGTGCCAGCCACAAAGCCACCGTTCCGAGGTGGTCTTTGGCCCTACGGCGAAGTGACAGTGTTACCAGGCGAACATCGCTGCGCTTGGCTGCATCAATCACGGGAGGAAACTTCGCCGGTGCCGACTCTATTTCGATTCGCCCGGCCATTATGCGGGAATCATTCCGCGCTTGGTTCGGGCCACAATTACCCGCGCCGCCATATTCACAATCAAAGTGATTATAAAAAGCAGTACACCGAGACCCATTAGGGCATTTCGTTCAATTCCAATGCCTTCACCGTTAAATCGGTTAGCAATAATCGATGCCATGGTCGAGCCTGGTTGAGTGACGTCAGCAGTTATTTGGATGGCGCTACCCACCACCAAGGCCACCGCTATCGTTTCGCCCAAAGCCCGTCCCAAACCAAGCATTACCGCTCCGGTTATACCATTGATGCCGACAGGCAATATGGCTGAGGTAATCACTTCCCAACGGGTGGCTCCAAGAGCGTAAGCAGCCTCGCGGTATTGACCTGGCACCGTGGCGATTACTTCTCTTGTGATAGAAGCAATGATTGGCATGATCATGAAAGAAAGGATGATGCCAGCGGTGAGCAAGCTAGAGCCGTTAGCAGTGGGCCCGGCAAAGACTCGAAACACCACCTGGAACGCTTCACCAAATACCAACGCTCCAACCAAACCGAACACCACCGAAGGAATTGCGGCTAAGAGGTCGATGATCGCAACAATTGGTGCCCGAAAACGTGCCGAGCACACCTCGGTAACAAAGAGCGACACTCCAAGGGCCACCGGCACCGCAGCCACTAGCGCTATAAGCGAGGTGACCACGGTTCCGTAAATTAGTGCTAAGGCACCGTAGGTTTCTTGCTGTGATGACCAAGTTGTACTGGTGAGAAACCCTAGACCTTGTGACTCGATGGCGGGCCACGCATACGAGACCGTGGCTGCCACTACACCCGCCAATAAGGCGAGAATGCTAAGCCCAGCCACCAGGGTCACAGCGGAGAAAGCCAGTTCACGGGCGCGACCCAGCCGAGTTCCGGTAAGGGAATTCGGCGAAACAACCTTCATCAAGGTCAACCAACCTTGATCTGGTCAATCTGGGCCAATGCTCTGGTCGCTAGTTCCGCGGGCAGCGGCGCATAGTTCAGGCTTTGGGTGAAGGTGACGTCTTGACCATCGGTGAGAATGAAGCTGAGCAAGGCCCGTAATGCCTCGGCTTTGGTCGAGTCGCGCTGCGTGTCAAGCACGATAATCCAGGTGGGGGAAGTTATGGGATAGGCGTCGCTGCCCGGAGCGTTGATCGGATCGAAAGTGAGGTCATCGCCGATAACGGCGCCCTCCACCGCGGCCGATGCACCTGAGAGCGAAGCTTCCACATATTCACCAGCTGAGTTTTGAATTAGCGCTCCGGCGAGCCCCTGCGCCTTCGCATCAGAGAAATCAACATAACCAATGGACCCAGATTTCTTGGCAATGCAAGCGGCCACACCACCGTTGCCTTGTGCGCCTTGCGTGCCACTTGGCCAGTCCACGGTGTCACTGGAACCGTAGGGCCAATCAGCGCCACCCGCTGCGTCTAGGAACTTGGTGAAGTTTGTAGTCGTTCCCGACGCATCAGCGCGGCGACATACCGTAATTGGTATGGCTGGCAGTTCCGTTTGCGGGTTCAGAACGGCGATAGCTTCGTCATTCCAGCTAGTAATCTTGGCGCTAAAAATCTGTGCCAAAGCAGGCCCGTCGAGCCGAAGTTCGTGCACTCCATCAAGCTCGTAGGAAACCGTTATGGGGGCCACAACCGTTGGAAAATAGAGCACCTGGCCGTTGTATTTGGCCGCATCTTCGGGCTTAACCAGCGAGTCGGTTCCGGCGAAATCTACAACGCCGTCCGCTAAATCGGACTTACCTTGCCCCGAGCCACCACCGGCATAAGTAATTTTCAACTCCGGCAAAACCGTGTGTAGAAGATCGATGGTGGCGAGATTGTAGTTTTGTTGAAACGACGAACCAGAGCCTTTGATGTTGGCATTTAGCCCAGCGAAATCGGCGAGATTGAACCCGGTACTTTGAACTTCACCGGTATTGGAATCAGCGGTTGTGCCATTGCCAAGCGAGGTTGTTGTGGGCTGCTTTCCTTGCGGCGAAGTACTGTTTCCACAAGCCACCGAGACAACTAGAAGCAGCGCGAGTACTGCACCAAGGCCAACTCTTACAGTTTGCGAACGATGTCGCGCACGAATTTCTTGCATAAAGTTATGAAGCCCTCCTAGGCCTCATGATCAGCGGCCACTCCGCTAGATCGTTATGCAGAAACTTAAGAGCCGAAGGTGAACACCAGGCGTAACTCTCGGTTAACTTCTAGTTAAGCTTTGGTCAACTATGCGTTGAGCGCTTGTTCTAAGTCGTCAAGCAGGTCGTTCACGTGCTCGATTCCCACCGAGAGCCGCACCAAATCGTTGGGTACTTCGAGGTCGGAACCGGCCGCCGAAGCGTGGGTCATCTTTGCCGGATGTTCAATCAGGCTTTCCACACCTCCCAGCGACTCAGCGAGGGTGAACAACTTGGTAGATTCGCACACCTTGAGGGCCGCAGATTCCCCACCTTTCACCCGAAAGCTAACCATGCCACCGGCTCTACGCATTTGGCTCTGAGCTAATTCATATCCCTCGTGGTCAACCAAGCCGGGGTAAAATACCTGTTCAACCGCCTTATGTTCGGACAGCATGTTGGCTACCGCTGCGGCGTTATCACAGTGGCGGTCCATGCGAACACCCAAGGTTTTCGCACCGCGTAGAACTAGCCACGAGTCGAATGGCCCTGAAATCGCACCCATCGCGTTTTGGTGATAGCGAAGCTTCTCAGCCAGCTCAGCATGGCGAGTAATTAGCGCTCCGCCCACCACGTCGGAATGTCCACCCAAATATTTGGTAGTGGAATGAACCACTAAATCGGCACCAAGGCCAAGCGGCTGTTGCAAATAAGGCGAGGCAAAGGTGTTGTCTACCACCAAGCGCACGTTGTGACTGTGGGCGAGCGCCGCCACTTTTTGGATGTCGGTAATGTTCAACAACGGGTTAGACGGCGTTTCGCACCAGATCAACGTGGTTTCACGGGTGATAGCCGCCTCCACCGCGGCCAAGTCTTGCAGCGAGACCACACTGTGAGTGATTCCCCAGCGGTTAAGCACTTGGGCCACCAGCCGGTAGGTGCCGCCGTAAGCATCGTTGCCCAAAATCACGTGGTCGCCGGGCTTAGCAACGGCCCGAATAAGTGTGTCTTCAGCTGCTAAACCCGAGGCAAATGCTAACGCCACCGTTGCTTGCCTACTCTCACTGTGAGCACCGTCATCGGAACCATCACCGGTACCGTCCGGCCGAGTGATGGGGCTTGATTCGAGGGCCGCCAAACACTCTTCAAGTGCGGTTCTGGTGGGGTTACCCGAGCGTGAATACTCGTATCCTGACCGCATTCCACCTACCCCGTCTTGGATGTAAGTAGAGGTTTGGTGAATGGGCACCGTGACATCCCCGGTAACCGGATTAGGTTCTTGACCAGCGTGAATAGCGAGAGTTTCAAAGTCCCAGGTGGGGTTCATTTAGATTCCTTAGAAATTCAGATCGATGGGTAGGCGGCACTACAGATGAGGTGTCGAAGTTGTGCCAAAACCGCCCGACTATTCGGGCTATAAATTACGCGAGTCGAAATTGCGGGCAGTGGCTAAATAACCCAGCACGTCTTGGCGAGAAAGGACCCCTTGGGGCATACCATCTACCAGGATTAGGGCGGCATCAGCCACCTTAAGCTCGGCTAGCAAGTCGGTAATTGGCGCACCAGCACCGACCAATGGCAACGGTGGGGTCATGTGTTCTTCGATTTCATCGCTAAGCGATGCTTCACCCGAAACCAACCGATCAAGCAAGTCACGTTCCTCAATGGTGCCAGCTATCTCAGCTGCCATCACCGGTGGTTCGGCCCGCACTACCGGCAGCTGCGACACTCCATATTCACGAAGAATTGCAATCGCCGATTCCACCGTTTCATCAGGATGAACATGCACTAATTGTGGCCGCTCACCGGTCTTGGCTCTAAAAACCTCACCTACTTTGGGTTGACCAGCGCTCACATCTAAGAAGCCATAGTCGGCCATCCAAGCGTCGTTGAAAATCTTTGAAATGTAGCCACGGCCACCATCGGGGAGTAGCACCACGATGACCGCATCGGGCGGTGCCGTAGCGGCAACTTGCGCCGCGGCGAACACCGCCATGCCACAAGAACCACCCACCAAGAGGCCTTCTTCTTGAGCTAAGCGGCGAGTGGTGTTGAACGAATCCTTGTCGCTGACCGCAATAATCTGATCGGGAATTTGGGCATCATAGGTTTCTGGCCAGAAATCTTCGCCAACACCTTCCACCAGATACGGACGGCCAGTGCCGCCGGAATAAACAGAGCCGACCGGATCGGCTCCGATAATCTGCACCCGGCCTTTGCTGACTTCTTTCAAGTACTTACCGGTACCGCTGATCGTTCCACCGGTACCCATGCCAGCCACGAAATGAGTGATCCGACCTTCGGTTTGTTCCCAAATTTCGGGACCAGTGGTTTCATAGTGAGAAGCCGGATTGTTCTGGTTCGAATATTGGTTCGGTTTCCAAGCACCTGGCACCTCACGAACCAAACGGTCAGAGACTGAATAATAGGAATTAGGGTGCTCTGGCTCGACAGCCGTCGGGCACACAATCACCTCAGCGCCGTAGGCACGCAGCACCTCTATTTTGTCGAGGGAAACTTTGTCAGGACACACAAAAATACAGTGATAGCCACGTTGTTGAGCCACGATCGCCAAACCAATTCCAGTGTTGCCGCTGGTGGGTTCAACAATCGTTCCGCCTGGTTTCAACAAGCCATCACGTTCGGCGGCGTCTATCATTCGCACCGCAATGCGGTCTTTCACGGAACCACCAGGGTTCAGGTACTCAACTTTGGCTAATACGGTGGGCACCACATCACCTACGACCTGATGTAAACGCACAAGCGGCGTATTCCCAATCAAGTCGACGACAGTATTGGCGTATTGCATGCGGTTCCCTTGCCTAAAGTTTACTTACCTAAAGTGGTGCGTTCTGCCTGTTGAAGCCGGTCCTAACGCTGCCACCTTGAACGTTAGACCGACTGCTAGCCGTTTATGAAAGACTAGCCTGAAAAGCTGACTAGGTTAGTCGGGTATCCTAATTGGGGGCGCGCCGTAACGATAGAGCCCGAGCAAGTTTTAGGACTTTCGACCCTGGCCAACCGTTGGGACCTAACGCCGTACACAACGGTTAAGCATCAAGGCGATAACCAACGCCTCGCACCGTAGAAATTCTTTCACGCCCGCACAGCTTTCTAAGCCGGCTCACATACTCGTTAAGCAACGCGTAAGCCGTGGGGGAAGGGGTTACTCGCCACACCGCTGATAATAAGGCCGCCCTGGTGCAGACCTTGCCCACGTTTTGGGCCAACTCGGCCAAGAGATCAAATTCGGTTCGAGTGAGCTCAACGGTCTTGTCCTGCACACGTACAGCTCGGGCATCAAGATCAACCACCAAATCACCAAGAACCAACATGCCGCGGCGTTCGGCTGAGGTACGACGTAAAACCGCTTCAGCCCGTGCCAGCAGCTCGCCTGGCGAGAAAGGTTTCACAATGTAGTCATCTGCCCCTTCTCTCAAACCCCGAATCCGATCTGGTTCGTCACCACGACCAGTTACAACAATGATCCCCATGCTTGAGCCAGTGGCACGTACCCGCCTAAGAAGCTCTGAACCATCTAAATCGGGCAGCCCAAGATCGAGAATTACCAGGTCAAAATGGTGATCTCCGCTAAGGCGCGACTCGGCCGAGCGACCCGAGTTTTCAATGGTGATAGCAAAACCAGCTGGTGCCAACCATCGGGCCGCAAGATCCGCTGCGAACTGGTCATCTTCAACGATTAACACTTCATACCGCGACCCCGCCGTCACGAAAACATCCCCATAATGTCGCTTACCGCGGGTCCTAAGACTATGGCCAAAGTAGCGGGAAGGATGAAGAGAACTGTTGGTAACAAGATTTTCACTGGCAGACGATTGATTCTTTCCCTTGCCATTTGTCGATGTTTTAACCGGGCACTCTTGGTTTGTTGCGACAGTACCGGAGCCATGACCGCTCCCATTTGCGAAGCGTGGTTGACCGCCAAAACAAAGTCGGAAATTTCGGGCACCAACAATCGCTCTGCGAATTCAGCGAGGGCCTCTTCGCGAGGCTGACCCAACGAAATGGCGGTCAGTAAATGGTTTCCTTCTTCAGCCAAAGGACCAGACATCTGTGCCGAAACTTCTAGTAATGCGGTGTCAAAACCCAACCCGGCCGAAACCGAGAGCGTTACCAAATCTAAGAAATCGGGAAAGTGATCCCGAATTTTTTCAACGCGACGCGTAGCGACTCGTTCAAGCAGAACTCGGGGTGCCAGAAAACCAAAAACACCACAAACCACCAGCGCCGCCAGGCCTAACTTCGATGGGAGTGCGACCAAAATCACCAATAACCCAAAACTGGTCATGATTGCGGCACCCACAAGCTGAGCCAGCAAAATATCTTCCACCAGCAAGAACCTCGACAAGCCCGCCTGTGAAATCAGACGCGATGTTTTCTCGCTGTAGCCATGCCACGCCAGTCGAGCCAGCCACGGTCGCAGCAGGAGAGTGACCGTGCGGAACCTGCGACGAATTTGTTTGCCGAACCAATTGGCCTGAGTATCCACAACCTCGTCGTTTAGTTGTAACCGGGTTGCCACACTGGGACCAGGCCCGTGTTTTGCGGTAGCAACAAGGAACACACCAGCGAAGATCACAAGCACCGCAACTACGGCATGTAGTGTCATCCCTCTACCGTCCCTTGCACCATACGCAACACTATGAACACACCTAAGACCACCGACGCCGCCGTTAAGGCCAGCCAAACAACGCCCCACCCCTGGTAGAACGGTTGCAGATAGCTCGGGTTCATTACCTGGAGCACCACGAAGATGGCGACTGGTAAGCCTCCCAGGATGCCAGCCGAAAGTCGTCCCTCAGCGGTAAGCACTTGAATCTCTTGTCGCAGTTCGGCCCGTTCCCGAATGATGTCCGCCAAATTCCTGGTAATGGGCGCCAGTCGCCCACCGACCCGACGCTGCAAACCAACCGCATAGGCCCACCACCGCAGATCGTCGCTGCCCAGACGTTCAGCCATCTGCACAATGGCAGTCTGCACATCGGCCCCTAACTCCACCTCTACCACTAAACGTTCAAACTCGGCACCCAATGGTCCACCAATTTCACGAGAAAGAACAGCAAGACTGTGTTCCAAACTTGCGCCCGCTTCAAGCGATGACGCCAAGGTGGATAACGCCGCCGGGGCCTGTTCGTGGGCCATTTTCAGCACGCGCCGCCGTGCCGCTTGCGTCATAACATTTTGCAGTAGTACCACTGCCAAGCCAGCCACAATTGCCAAAATTACCTGGCCGACAACCACGAAAACAGTTAGCGCCACCACCCCGGCGACTACCGCAATCGAAGCAACGTGACCAGTGTTCAATTTCGGTTCGTGTGATTCAGCACCACGGCCACGGGGCGACAGTTGAGCCACGGCACCATGAAACGTTCCCCGCGAGACGCTGCCATTGGCGTACCCATCATCGCTATAAGGCATAGAGATACGCTCAGCCACGGAACGAACAGCATGTCGGCGAAACTGCAAAAAGCCACTCACCAACGTCGCCACCCCAGCTAGAACCAATAACCATGCCATAGTCGCGGTCAGCTTTCGCGAAAAATGCTAGTTGGAACCGGGTGGCCTTCGGCCTCAAGTCGTTGCGCCAATAAAGGACGCACACCCGAGGCGCGCAAAAACGCGTTTGCGTTTGGTCCACGCTCAGCTACAAAAATATCGGCCAAGGTATAGGAATCTCCCTCAACGCCTTGCACTTCGGTCACCGACTGAACCACTCGACGCCCATTGGGCAAGCGCTCCAAGTGCACAATTAAATCAATCGCGGAACCGATCTGTTCTTTCACAGCTTTCAGGGGTAAATCCACCCCAGCCAACAACGACAACGTTTCCAAGCGGTTTAACGCATCACGCGCCGAGTTGGCGTGCAGTGTCGTCATGGAACCTTCATGGCCCGTGTTCATTGCTTGGAGCATGTCTAGGGCTTCGCCACCGCGGACCTCACCCACGATGATCCGGTTTGGGCGCATGCGAAGCGCATTTCGCACTAAGTCACGAATCGTGATTAAACCGGCGTTCTCAGCATTCGGCGGCCTTGCTTCTAGCGCCACCCAGTTCGGTTGATGGCATACCAGCTCAACCGCATCTTCAATTGTTATAAGACGCTCATTGGTAGGAATAAACCTAGTAAGCAGGCCCAACACCGTGGTTTTACCCGAGCCAGTACCTCCAGAAACAAGAATGCTTACCCGGCTGGCAACACATGCTTCAAAGAACAACACCAGGTTGGTGGTCCAGTTGCTCGAACCTAAAAGATCGCTGACTTCAAGCGGGTTTCGCGGCGCTTTCCTGATGGTCAAGGCCGCCGAATGAACCGCTACCGGTGGAATCACCGCGTTCAGACGACCCCCTTCTTTCATTCGAGCATCAACCATCGGCGAACTTTCATCGATACGGCGATCAACCTCTCGCACCAGTCTGTCGATGACCCGGCGGAAGTGGGTTTCATTTGCAAAATGCAGCTGGCTCTCTTCAAGCACGCCGTTGCGCTCAAACCAAATTTCGTCATGCGCGTTGCACATGATCTCGGTGACCTCATCATCAGCCAAAAGAACATCGAGTGGTCCGTAACCCAAGATGTCAGAGAGCACTTCGTTCATGAAGCTCGCCTGCTGTCTGGGGGACACAGCAACTTCTTGACGATCTAGGGCCAGTGCAACGGCTTGAGTCACCTCAACCCGTTTTTGCTCATCGTTAAGGTGACTCAGATTTGGGGCGACTTCGCTCAGCACGAATTCTCGCATGCGCTGTTTGCTGCTCTCCCAAGCGGCCTCATCCCTGGGGCGTTGAACTAGGTCGGCTGCTGGCGCATCTTCGTTTGAAAACGCTTGAGCAAGCTGGCGTTTTAGATCCATCCCAGACCCCTGAACAACACCAATATCGCTATCAAAACCATGGCCGAACTGCATAGCAACATGAGCCGTGCCTTTGGCTGCTCAGGTGGAATCGGCGCGGTATCACTGTTGGAAGCCAACAGAACTCGCGCGATTTGATCGCGCAGCACACGGCCAGCGGAAGCGGAATTTGTTTCATTGACCACCGGAACACCAGCGTTCAAAGCCTGGGCAACGTGTCGATCGTATGGAATAACCAGAGTTGGTTCGCGTCCCACGGTTGCGGTCAGATCCTCAACTGTGATGCCAAGTCCAGCGGAATATTTATTTAAAGCAATTTTCACCCGATCCGTGTCAACGCCAGCCGAATCAACGCCTTCAAGCAATAAGCGCAACGCCCGAAGACTTCGAAGATCAGGCGTCTCCACGCACCACAACGACGAAACCTCACCAATTATGGAACTGGTAATCGGATTCGGGGTCGGCGGCGCATCAACCACCACATGGTCAAATACACTTCTGGCCGCGCTAATCAGGTTTTTGACGTCAATAGTGGACGGGTAAGCGTCGGATTCAGACCCAGCTGACAATACGAAAAAGCCGGGCTCATATTCTTCGCATAACGCTTCGAGATGTCCCACTAGTTCATCAGGATTCGTTGAAAACGTATCGTGAATGGTGAAACGAGGGGTGATTTGTAAGGCTAAGGCGACACCACCAAACGGCTGATCCAAGTCGATAAGGCATACTCGACGCTCGGGGCTAGCCAAGGTGGCGGCAATGCTGGTGGCCATTAGCGTTCTGCCGCTACCTCCTCCGGTGGCGGTCACGACGTGCAGTTCCCCTCGGGCGCTTATTCCACCGTGATGTACATTGGCCGCCCATTCTCGGCGAAGTCGAGCCAGCTTAGTGGCACGGCTGACGGCACCTTCAACATCCACACGATTCGCTGGCTTCACCACCAACTCTGAGGCACCACAGCGAATAAGGGCAGCTAGGTTGGCTTTCGTGTCGAACTCGGGCGGTCCCTCCAGGTCCATTTCGATGACAATAGGCAGCGCTGGAATCGACTCGTGTAGCACGGCTAAAGCTCTCAGTGCTCGATCATCCTTCGGTGGAACATGGGCATAGAGCAAGTCCCAACCTTCGGGTTTTTCGAGCTCACGCGCCAAAGAAGTGGCGTCGAAAGCGTTGGCTACAAAACCACCTTGTTCTAGGAGGATCTCGGTGAGCATCAGATTCTCTTCGCCACAAATATTGAAATACAGCACTCGAGATTCATGCAGAGAAAGCGACATCTACTCAGCTCCATTCATTCGATATGCCTGGAACAAGGCCTCCATCGACTGGAGCTGTTGGGGCCTCGGCATATCGGAATCAGCCAGCGATAACTGGAACGAACCGGCTGCCCCCAACAGCACTACTTGTTCAGCAATCGCTGGACGGAGGGCAAGTAGAAAAGTTAACGCCGAGCCTTCATTTCTTGGCCCGCCGGATACATACGGCGCCACTTCGCGGCTCACATCAAGCACTAAGACCGAGGTGTCGACCACTACGAGCTGGGTATCACCATCACGCTCTACAACGGCATAGAGATTGACCAGGTCACCAGCTCCAACATAACCGGCACCACCGGCGGTGAATGGCAAGGTAATGGCGACGCCTTCGCTTCCTTCAGGCACAATTACCGCCGCTGCCTCACGGGCGGTAGCTACGCGGAGTTGTGTGCTACGGATTGCCGAACCGCTATCTATGCGTTCGGTCACAACGTTGCCCACTAGTTGTGCTTCTGAACCTAAGGCACCGCTTGGGATAGTCCCCGGCCAGTCTTCGAGGCGAACCAGCCCGTCGGCCATTATTTCTTCACCCCGCTGACCAGGTTCTATGGTCTCGGTGGCCACCAACACCATTTGAGTTGAGGGTTTCGCCGAGTCAGCCGAAGTGTCTTCCGACTCGGTCCAGAGAAGAGCTACACCTACCACAAGCAAACCCAGCCCTACTACGACCGGGAAACCGGGCCGACTTAATGAGTTGGCAGCAGTTTTGAGTGCTTTTGATAATTGCGATCTAGGTTTCAAGAGTCTCGACCCCCGTCAAAGCATTGCCACCCACCAGAATTGGGCGGGTTCGTGTTTAAGAGCTGTCACCGTACGAGTCGTACACCGGTGCAGGTTGCGCCAGTCACCGCCACCGACGCATTGCCAATATTTACCCCCAAAGCGGCCAAGGTTGGTTCAACTACTTGTTCCTGCAATGGCTCAAGAACTCCTACTAGCACCGCGGTGATGCCATCAAGCACCGGGCCCAACAGCCCCACCACAGCGCCCAGAAGGTTGTTGGCTTCCGAGGCGACCAAGGCTGGAATCAAGGAACCAACCGAATCAGTCAGATTTAGCTCACTTCCTAACACCTGGGTTCGGTTCTCCCACCCAAAAGGCGGATAGTGACGAGTTGGTTGAGGTGTCTGTGCAAGCCGTAGCGGGATCCGTTGACTGCCAAGTGACACAGTGGCAGAGGTAACACTGGAGGTGGTGACGATATCTACAAAGTCGACACCGGCACGAGAACATGCGACATCCATAATTTCGGCCTTCGATTCTGCCCCTTGCAGCGAAAGGGAAATCTGAAGTGTGCCGATACTGGCGAGTAAGGGATCTAGCAGGCCCCGCAAAAGTGGTGGGATTATGCTGCCTACGGCACCCAGAATCTGATCAACCATTGGAACAGTGATTGCTAAATCAACTGAAACCTGCGCCGTTCGGGCCACTGTCCCCGCAGGACCAATACCAAGCTGAGGCGGCTCTACAACCACGGCTTCTGCCGTCACCGTGGCCACCGGTCCAATGTCGATATTATTTGAGGTGCTTATTGCATGTCCGTTGGCCGCCCCTATCAAGGCCAGATGGTGAATAAGCTCGAGAACACCCAACTCGGTTTCAAGTGCCGCGGAGTCAACGGTGGCGTCGGCGGTGAAAAGGTCAGAAATCTTGACTTCGTTGAGGGGTAAGTTCACCGGCGATAAGCGTGCCAGTGTGCCTACTACCGCCGAGGCTTCGACTAACGATTTGTCAGCTAAAACATCAGCGAGAACTTGAAGATGCTCGCTTATGGCGAGCTCGGTTGAGACATAATCGTTGATACCAAAGGCAGAAGCCTTGGCCGCTAGTTCGCTCAACGTAACGTTGGTGCCGAGCAACGTTTCCCAACTGATCAAAGCCACCTCAGCAACCGCGGTTGGCGCGGTTATTCCCAATAAACCGCTAACTACGGAACTGAAGATTTGAGAATTGTGAAGTGATACCTGCACCAGATCAGAACCGACCATGACCGATGCGCTTACTGGTAGATCGGCGACGGCGGAACGCTGCCGGTAGGTACCACCGGGCATAAATAACCAGCGTTCATTAGCACCCACCGTTACGGCAACCGCCGTGGGCGGCCAGGTATCGGTACCCGCTAGCGCCGTGGACCAAACATCGCCAACAAGGTGCCCGAGTTCAACATCGTCTGCGCTAATTGGGTAACCATTACGTTTCGCCGAACGTATCGCAGCACCCACTACATCTTGTTCATATTCTTCGGCTGAATCAGTGAAGGCATTTAACCAGCGGGCGGCGTCGAGGGCAGCGATATCGCTGGCGCGTTGCAGTTCACGTTCAGTTACCCATAATCGGCCCACATCAACGCTTAGTGCCGTGGCCGCTAACAAGGCATTAATGCTTAACACGGTGAGGATAACCGCTATACCCCGATCCAAATTTTTAGAACGCCTAAGCCCGCGCCCTTTGGTCATTCGAAGCTCCCACCTACCGTTACAACAACTTCAGCACTTGAGCGGTGCGGCAACGCTGCCGACAACAGCGGTAGCCGTGGTACAACTGGGTCAATGTCGTGATCGTGTTGCACTCGAATTGTTCGACAGAAACTGGCCGGGTCAAGCTCGCATTCCGATGCTTCTGACACCTCGCAGGAAACTGCTACATCAGAACATGAGCGCGAAGTGGCACTAAGTACCTGCTCGATAGCGGCCAGGGCCCGCGTGGTCTGCTCGTCTTTATCTTTAGTTACCGACGCGGCGCGTGCCGCGTCGGAGGTGGCGTGGATCAACGTTTGTTGATAACCCAATAGCACTCCGAAAGCGATTATACCGACTAGCAGTAAGCTCAACAGGTTAAGCACTATGGCGGCTTCGACTAACGCCGCCCCTCGCTCGCTCTCGGCCCTTGCTATTCGGTACTTCACGGTTCAGCCTCTTGGACAGCCACGCTGGTGGCTAGCGCAATTTCTCCGATGGTTACGGGAAATGAGATTCGCCGCGTTATCCCAGGTATCTGGTCGTACATTGGGTTTGAACTGAACACCACAATGGCGGGGCTTTCGCCAATTTCTACCCTCAAAGTGGCGACTAGATCGCTGAAGTCGGCCTCTTCAACTAGGTCATCGGCCAAGCAGATTACTGCCGGATTTAATGTACAAGCGGCATGAACTAGCGCATGGCGACTTCTTAGGGTTCGTGTAATCACGGTGTCTTGGTGCGCGGCCCGTATCAATTCGGCGGTCGCAACATCAGTTGTGCCCACGAGGACCAAAGGTCCTTCGGTTTCAGCAACGGCGCCGGGCAGGTCGAACCAAAACGTGGCACCACCGCTCGGCTGGTTAAAGACTCCAATCGCTCCGCCCATGGCCGCCACGTGTTCGCGACAGATGGCCAAGCCTAGGCCTGCTCCACTCGCTCGAAGGGTTCCGTGTTGCCCTTGGCTAAAGGGCTGGAACAGCTGGTTTTCTGCTTCGGTCGCGATACCGCTTCCGCTGTCGGTCACCATGAAGGTGACGAATTGGCCAGCGTCGTCACATTCGATGCGTACCACTCCGCCGACCGGGCTGTGCTCGAGCGCGTTTGAGACCAGATTCGACAGGACACGTGAGAACAGAAGCCTATTGGCGGTGACCTTTTGATCGAGATTCACCGATACCACGAGGTCTATGTCGCGTTCACGCGCCTGTTGTTGCACTACCGAGACCACCTCATCAACCATCGGCCGAGCCAATAGGTGCGATGAGGTCACCTCCGATCGTCCGCTGCTTGAGGCCACCAGTTGCAGCAAAAGTTCCGCGGTTTCCATAAGGTGCTCACCGGAACGCCGGGTATGAGACAGCCAAAGTCGCTGTTCAGGGCGTTCTTCGCTGTTCAGTAGCAGTTCGCCGAAACCTTGGATCGTGTTCAGTGGCGACCGCATGTCATGAACAATCCGGGCAAGCGTTTCTTCATATTGCTTAAGAGCCTGAGTAGCTTGGCGTCTAGCCTGCCTCTCAACATCGAGTGCTGCTTCTAAGTGTTTTATCGATGTTTGGGCCGCTAAAAGATCTTCTCGTGTAACGGTGAGACTGGACGTCAACTCGCTAATTTGTTCTCGCGAGGAGTTCAGGCTGCGAACCAGACGGGTGGCCTCTTCGGTGGCTTCGAATCGGCTCTGAGGATAGATTTCGCGTATCTGACTGGTAGCACCGGTGTTTCCGCGTCGCACCTTGGCGGCTAGCTCATAATCAATGTCATCCATCGATTCGCTGGTCACATCAACCGCGAAGTACACCACTGAATCTTCCGAAAGTGCGTGAGCAGTCAGGGTTAACAGGCGCCAATTGTTGCCACTGTTTTTCACTCGACAACGAAGCAGAACCCGTTGATTCTGCGCCAGCTCTGCCAGTTCCCCACGATCACTAGCTGGAAAGCGACTGTAAATGGTGTCGGGCCCATCGAGCGGGCCTAGTCCAAACAAATCGTCGCAAGCACCCCCTCTGGCCCGCAGCTCTGTCCATTCCCGATTTACGATCCACCAGGAGATTCTGTTTTGGGTGTTAAACGAACCGAGAAGCACCCCGATTTCGTGAACCGTGCGGCGATCGGGGGCCTGATCATGACGTTTGTCAATCACCTCATTCTTCATCAATTATTTCCTCCCCCAACTGCAAAACACGGCGCACAATAGCTATGAGCTGTTCATTCGCGACCGGTTTCTCGAGCACCATAGCACCTAATGCCTCAGCCTCGGACACAATTTCTACGCTCGACTCCCCACTCATCACGATGGCGGCGAGCTGTGGTGACGCCTCTTTCTCTGGCGCCAATTGCAGAAGTTCTAGGCCGTTTTCTTCACCTAGTCGTTGATCAACAATCAATAAATCTGGAGTGGTTGAATCTAAGAACAGTCGTGCATCGGTCAGGTTGCTCACACCATGAACATCAATTTCTGCGGTCCCAAGTACCGTTTTCACCAGAGTGCGTATGGCAGGGTCATCTTCCACATGAAGCACTAGACGACGTTGATGACCCAGCGAAGTGGATTCGACTTCAACGCCGAGTGGAGTGGCCTCGAAATACTGGCGAGCATTGTTATGCAAGCGGGTTATAGCTGCTGTTATCGCCTCGAGGTATCCACGTGCGTCCTCATTAGATAGCGACGGTGCCAACAAGTCCGCGTATCCGATTACCACATGCGTTGTACCAGCAATTTCGTGGAGCAGTTTAGCTATTGGGTCTTTAGCTGTTGCTACCTTGTTCTCGCTAACTGCCTGGTGCTCGGCCAGTGGTACCGAGTTTTCCTTTGTCACGTTCTTCCCAAACCATAAGTAAAGATGTTGAAATTTCTATCGCTATTTCTTCTCTTCGGTTCGAGCGTGAAACAAGTTAAGGACTCAGACGTGGCAATTTACGAGCCACCCACAACGCATTGAGGAAGTATTGATGTTTAAGCGTCGATAGCGCCGCTATGAATAATTTACGAGAATCTCAAACTTCGCTGATTACCAGGTCAGCCAAGCTGGGCCTTGCCATGTTCTTAGTGGTGGCTACCCTCAGCTTGAACGTAGGTAGTGCTAGTGCGGGTTTGCTGGGCGACCTTACTGACGGACTATTAGGTGGTGACGGCAACGGTGGCTTGGGCGGCTTGATCAGCACCGAAAACGAAAATGGTGATCCGCAACTGGGTATCAATTTAGGCCCGGTCGGTGGTATCGGAATCGGCTCTGGAAATGGTGGACTAGGCGTCGATGTGTCACTTCTTCCCCAAGGCGACAAGCCGCTGGTTGGTGTTGGAGTTGACGCAGGCACCTCGAGCGGTCTGAACGTTGATGCGACGGTAGGTGATCTGGCCAAAGTTGAAGCTGACGTTGCTGCTTCTGGGAACCAAGGCCTTGGCGTGAATGTGGGGGCGCAGGTAGGTGGGCAATCGAGCGCTGCGGTAAACGCTCAAGTGAAGCCCAACGCTGGCCAGGGCAAGTCACCTGGTCTTGGGATTAGTGCTGATGCCAACGCGACGGTACAAGCTCCAGGAACAGGTCGCCCGGCCCTCGATTTGGGCCTCGGTACCGACGTTGGTCTTGGGTTAGACGGTGTGGCAGCAGGGGTTCTCCTCGATCTAGAAGCGTTAGGAATTCCAGTAGAAGCATGTCTGGAGCTTTCTCTAGGCCTCTTGCCCGAGTTGGTTTGCCCAATGGCAACCGATGGCACTCCACCTAATGACGGTGGTCCGAATCCACCTGAAACCGGTAATCCAAATCTGCCCGAGGATGATTCAACAACGCCTCCAGCTGATAACGATAACGACAACCAAGTTCCCCCGGCTCAAGATCCAGGCGACGGCACCGCAGCCGGTCAAGTACCTCGCGGCGGAAGGCTTCCACTGACCGGTACCAGCACGGCCTTGGTCGTATCGGCAGCAGCAATACTTCTCGCAGCAGGTGTCTTGCTCAGTGCACTGGGTCGGAAACCAGCCGATGCTTAATAAGTCATAGTCATTGACAGGAACAACACCCGTGGGTCGGTTCGATGGTCAGCCGACCCACGAGCTGGATTGCTGCTTTAGACGAGGACCCTCGCATTGACAGATGAAATTAATGAGATCATTGAGAATTGGCGCAAGCTCACCTTGTCAAAGATCCGCTTTGTTGACGATGAGTGGCTAGTGCCATCATGTGCTGAGCTGGCGCGGGCCGCGGTGAACGGCTCTGAGCAAGAACAGAAAAAGCACCTGGCAGCCTTAGCCGCCGCACGCAGTCGGTATCGATGGTCGCTGGAGGAAGGGCTCGAAGATCTTAAGTCTCTAGTCGAGGTGCTAGAACCAGGAGATTCCACCTTGTTGGGGTCATTCCAGGCAGCTGATATTTATGTGTCAGAGTGGCTGGAGCTTGCTAGCGCCACGTTCGAATTGAACCCCATTGACCCGCTCACCGGTCAGCCAGATTTCAGCTATTTGGAACTCCGAATGCGTGAACATTTTGAACGTCAAGAGCGCCAAACGGTTATCTCTGAGGACAAGTGGGGCGTTCTGACGGTGCACTTAGTACAACAAGAGAATGTGGAGGACCAGCTACTCAATTTAATGGCGGTGGCCAACATATTCGAGCAGGCGTTTAAAGGCTGGCCTTGTGCCCAACAAGATTGTGTATTCGTGGCCGTTGCACCCCGAAAAGTTTTGGAGCAACAACTCCATTGGTTTCAAAGCTTGGGCCACATTCGGGTTGAGTTGAGTGGGTTGCCAGCAACCTATCGTGAGTTCAAACTCGACCTCGAGCTTCTCACCGGCCCGCAGCTGTCACCTTCCTAAAATCTGTTGACCACAGAACCAATGAGGAAGAAACACCATAACTACACCTACGGAACCTAGACCTGAGAATTATTGGCGCCAATGCGACGGTTCTAGCCCAGCTCAATAAGCACGACCCCGAGGATCAACAACGCTATTCCTGTCGCCATTCGTCGGTTGAGTGGGTCATTCCAGATAGCACGGGCCAACAGTGAAATAGCTACCAAACCAACTGCTGTCCACATGCTATAGGCCACACCCACTGGCATCCCGGCACGCAAAGTGAACCCTAGGCACACAAATGAAGCCACATAACCAACCGATATTGGAATCAGCCATAGTCGCTTTCGAAAACCATCGCTGGCCCGCAAGCTGAGCGTAGCTCCCACTTCGAAACCGATTGAGAGCGCTAACCACAAGGCCGTCAATCGAGAATTTCCTTGCTAGCGCTAGTCGCTTGGCCGGTGGCAATCGTGGCACCTGATTGAACCAGCACTACGCCCACGATTATCACCACGATGCCAGCCAAGGCAGCCGAACTTAGCCGTTCGTTAAACAGTGGCACTGCCAAGAGAGCCACGAAGGCGACTCCCGCCGCACCCCATATTCCATAGACCACACCAAGGTTGGCACCGGAACGCAAAGTTAACCCGATCATCGCAAAGGTGGTGGCGTATAACACCACCACTGCTGGTAACCAGGCCACCTGATCTACCGACGCCCGCAAAATTAGCGTG
Organism: Acidimicrobiia bacterium; assembly: GCA_041676705.1. Taxonomy (NCBI): domain Bacteria; kingdom Bacillati; phylum Actinomycetota; class Acidimicrobiia; species Acidimicrobiia bacterium. Next base: position 51,892 of record JBAYRL010000005.1, on the reverse strand, counting down.
CCGGCAACATCAGCCGCGATGGCACCCACCAGCATCAGCCACTTAGACAAGCTGCCGTTCCCTACAATCCATTGGGCCACCATGGCGTACCTTGCACGCGCTGCCAAACTAGCAATCGACGCCAGCTAGCACTCGCGCTCTCGCTCAAGGCGTTTGAGCAGCGAAGAAGTATCAAGACGGCCGCCACCGTCACGTTGAATCTCTTTATAGAACTGATCGACCAAAGCAGCTATCGGCAAAGACGCACCATTGCGGTTAGCCTCAGCTAGCACCAGACCCAAGTCTTTGCGCATCCAATCGACCGCGAAACCAAAATCGTATTGTCCAGCATCCATAGTGTGGGCTCGATTATTCATCTGCCATGAACCCGCCGCACCAGCAGAGATTGCTTCAACCACCTTGGACACATCGAGATCGGCTCGATGAGCAAAGTGGATACCCTCGGCTAAGCCTTGCAGCACCCCGGCGATGCAGATTTGGTTGACCATCTTGGTTAGCTGTCCCGCTCCCGAAGGACCTAAGAGCCCAATCTTGGAACCATAGGCGCTCATCACCGGCTGCGCTTGTTCATAAACATCTTCGTCACCGCCACACATTATGGTGAGCGTGCCAGCCTCGGCCCCCGCTTGACCACCAGAAACCGGTGCGTCTAGAAAGCCAAAACCTCTCTTACGTGCCGCCTCGGCTAATTCTCGAGCCACCTCAGCCGAGGCTGTGGTGTGGTCGATGAACACCGAACCGGTTTTCATGGCCCCAAAGGCGCCTTCGGGCCCCAAGGTCACCTGGCGCAAATCGGCATCAGCACCCACACAACAAAACACAAAATCGGCACCCCGAGCAGCTTCGGCGGGAGTCAACGAAGCCCGGGTTCTAGCGGTGACTTCCGGTATCGCTGCAAACTCCGTCGAGTGATCGCTGGCTAATTGACCGGCACGTATTTCGCGTAACCACAGCTCGGCGGTGGCCGTGGTGCGGTTGTAGACGGCTACTTCGTGACCACCACGTTGCACCAGGTGCGCCGCCATGGGGTACCCCATAACTCCAAGACCAATGAATGCAACCTTTGACACCGCTCACCCTTCAACATGCCTAAAAGTAGCGCCCCAATAACCGGCCGCTCCAATGAGCCAGCCACCAGGGGCTATACCAGTTGTTTCAGCAGCCCAGTATCAACGTCGTACAGGAAACCGCCCACCTTAACGGAATCGGGAATCAGGGGGTGCGAAGTTACTTTGTGAATGTCATCTCGCAAGGCTGCTTCTTGATCAACAACCATGCTGAAGGTTTGCCACCAAGCATCTTGGCCTGCGGATTCGCTCACCTTATGGCGAATTTCATCAAGGGTGGATGAACTCATGGCGCACTTTGTGTGCGGGGCTACCACAATGCGTTTCACATTCAACAAATGCACACCCAGCACCAGCGCTTCTAGGGCAGCTTCGGTGACGCGCCCACCAGGATTTCGAAAGATCTTGGCGTCCCCCGGTTTCAAGCCCAACATGCCAAGGGGATCGAGGCGCGAATCCATGCATGTCACCACCGCAATTCCAGCATGGGCCACGCCATCGAATCCGGCCAAGCCAAAGTTCTGGGCAAATTGAGCGTTCGCTTCTAGGAGATCATCAAAATCATTCACACTTTGGAACTTACCGCAAATGAACCAAAACCAGGTGAGTCGAGGCCGACTTCTCGTATTTTTCCTCAGGTGAACAGGCCTATTACGCCTTTTGGCTAGCCAGCCGGTCGTACAACACGCTTTGGTCCACCGCATCGAAATTGGTTAGACCAAGCAATGCCAAAGTGCGGTCAATCCCCTCGTGCAAATGGTCAATCACCCACAACACACCACGTTCTCCAGCGGCACCTAACCCGTACAAATAGGGGCGCCCAACCAGAACCGCTCGAGCGCCAAGAGCTCGGGCGGCCACCACATCCCGGCCCCTTCGCACACCTCCGTCAACAAGTATTTCCATGTCGTCGCCCACGGCTTGAACTGAGTTAGCCACCAGCGACAAGGCGGGCGGCGCACCATCGAGTTGGCGGCCACCATGGTTGCCCACCACCACAGCTGGAATGCCTTCACGGGCGGCTTGGCGTACATCTTCCACCGACCCCACCCCTTTCAACAGCACTGGCAGCTTGGTAATTGAGCGAATCCACTCGATGTCAGCCCACGAAAGCGCCGGGTCGAACTGCATACCCACATATGAACTTAACGCCACCGCCGAAGATCCCTCACGGGTGGGGTCATTCACAATATTGGCGAAACTAATGGGATCAGAACGAATGAAATCCCACGACCAACCCGGGTGCAGCCCACCATCGATCAAAGTGCCCAGACCTAGTTTGGGTGGAAGTGCAAAACCCCGTCGGACATCGCGTTCCCGCCGCCCCAAAACGGCGGTATCAACCGTGACCAACAAGGCCTCATAGCCCGCCGATTCGGCCCGCTCGATCATTCGTCGGACCAGATCTCGATTCTTCCACACATAAACCTGGAACCATTTGGGCCCTTGGCCCGCAGCAGCGACTTCTTCAATACTGCGTGTGGCCATGGTGGAAAGCGAATAGACCACACCCCGTTTAGCAGCGGCGCGAGCAACAGCTACTTCACCTTCAGGGTCGGCAATGCGGGTGAACCCAGTTGGTGCCAAAAACACGGCCGAAGGGTACTTTTTGCCCAACACAGTTGTTGAAATATCGATTTGAGAAACATCACGTAACACTCGTGGCTCTAAGCGAATCTGGCTAAAAGCCGAAGCATTTCCAGCGTAAGTTACCTCGTCTTCAGCAGCGCCATCGATGTAGTCAAACACACCACCTGGTAAACGGCGCCTGGCAATCTTGCGCAGATCTTCGATGCAGGCGGCGCGTGCCAATCGTCGGGCCACCAGATCGGTTTCTATAGGGGCGAAACTAACCACCGATTTCAAAGTCTTGATCATGACAAGCGACTATAAGTGACGAACACCGACAAGGTAAGGGGAAAAAGTTGAGCAGTCTGCAACCAGCTGTTGCCGCCATACAAGACGAACTCAATGCACGCGGTTTCGATATCACCGTGCAAGAGCTACCAAGCTCTACACGCACCGCGGCGGAAGCAGCCGCCACCTTGAATTGTGAGGTTGGCGCAATTGGCAACAGTTTGGTTTTCATGGCTGATAGCGAACCGCTATTGGTCCTGGCTAGTGGCGCCGCCCGGGTAGACACCAAGGTGTTGAAACAACAGCTGGGCAAATCGAAAATCAAGAGCGCCACTCCAGAACAGGTCCTTGAAATCACCGGTCAGGCCGTCGGGGGTGTTTCTCCGCTCGGCCACACCCACTCGATGCCAGCAGTCATCGATGTGGACCTCAAAAACTACGAAACGATTTGGGTGGCAGCCGGTTCGCCGAACGCGGTGTTTCCGGTGACCTTTAACGAGCTCGCGCAGATTGCAAACGCGCAACCGCTAGCCGTGCGTTAGCTCCGATAGCCTGAGGAGATGCCCCGCTGTTGTAATTGTGCCCCACCACCGAGCGCTGTTTGAACCTAGAAACAGTGTTGGCGCATGTATGAAGTTCTCCGCAACATTGCGGTTGGTCACCAGGGCGTAGTGGAACTTGCCCGAAACGATAAGGGCGAGCTGGTTGCTATTAAGCGTATGCATCCAGGCAACAATGCTGATGAAACCGGCATAGCACGCCAACGTTTTGTTCGAGAAGCTTCAATTCTGGCTGAGCTGAACCTGCCTAATGTCGTTCCTCTCTTAGAGGTGATCGATGACGAGAACGGCTTAGCGCTGGTGATGCCCTACCTCGAAGGTGGTTCGCTTCACGACCGGGTGGTGGGCAGTGGGGTACTTGAGGCCAACGAGCTATATAACCTGGCCACGCCGCTACTTCGAGCCTTGGCCACTTTGCACCGCCAAGGCATTGTGCATCGCGATATTAAACCCGCCAACATCCTTTTCGATCGGCCCGGCTCTGCTACCGAAGGCCAATCGATCCCGTATCTGATCGATTTTGGTATCGGTGCTGCCACCGATTTCACTGTTGGTCTTTCCCACACTCAAGCCCTGTTGGGCACGCCGGCCTTTATGGCCCCCGAACGTGCTCGGGGCGAGCCAGCCAGCGCCGCCAGTGACATTTATTCTTTGGGCGCCACGCTACGTTTTGCTTTAACTGGTATGCCACCTCACGGAGTGGGCGACATTGCCACTCTGGTGCAGCGCGCTTCACGAGCTGAACTTGAGCCCCTGCCGTCGGATACCGATCCGGAGCTGATAGCGCTGCTAAATCAAATGTGCGCGCTGGCACCTGAAGATAGGCCCAGCGCGGCTCAGCTTTTGGCCGGACCCTTCGGCACCTGGATTTCAGGTTCAACCTCAGGGGCGTTAGTTGCCGGGTCGGCTGGTGTAGGTTCGAAACCTTCATCGGCTTATGATGCTGGGCTATCAACGCAAAGCACCGGTATCAAAACACTTTTGGCCAACAAAAAATGGTTGCTGCCGAGCACCTTAGGCCTCGTTTTCCTTGTAATTGCGGGCCTATCGTGGTGGTTAGTTTCAGGCTCAAATCCGTCATCATCTAGCGCTGAAGCAACGCCTAACACCACTGTTGGTGACCTGGTCAGTTCGTCAACGACTACCAACCCTGCCACCACTACCGAAGTGGCATGTGTGCCCTTGCCCTATCAGGGTTGTGACGATGATCAACCGGCGCCTAACACCAACGGCGAAGAGTGCCTGGCTGGCTTTTACGATCATGACGAAGACCCCACCAATGGTTGCGAAGCGACTGGTGATCCGGTGAATGAGTTCCGACTCGCTGATGGCAGTGTTTCAGGCACCATTATTCCCGTGGGAGACGTCGACAAGGTTTTGGTGCCGGTCACCGACGAATGGCAACTTTTTTGTGACGGTGTGCTTACCCTTTCGCTGCGGGCACCAGCCGGGCTTGACCTTGAAATGACGGTCTTTAACCGGGGCAAGGAAATGGCTTCTCTGGAGGTTGGCGGCGGCTCCACCAAGAGCTTGAAAATTGGTGAACCTTCCTGTTTTGTGAACGACTCCACTACCTTGGAAGTAATTATCCGCGGTCTTCGAGGCCGCTCAAGCGAACCGTGGACGCTGGAACGATCTGGGTCTTGGTGACCATATGAATAAAGAACCATTACCGCTTCTGCCTGAATATTATGTGGCCGCTCCGCTGCTTAAACGCGCCGGGGCCCGTTTAATCGACGTGGCGGTGGTGCTGACCTGGGTGTGGGCACTTTCCATCACACAGGTTTTGTTTTACATTCCCCGCTACGCGCCCAACACCTCGGTGGGTCCGTGGGGAAAGTCGTTCCTGTTCCTGGCCAGTTTTGTAGTCTTCTACGTGATTTATGAAGCCGTATTCTTGGCCATAACTGGGGTAACCCCGGGGAAAGATGTGCTTAACCTGCGGGTGGTCAACAACGAAGATTTGGAACCACTCTCAACCGCTCAAGCCATAAGGCGGTCTCTGCCCATGACCGTGGTTTGGCTAGTGCCGTATTGGTGGCTGGCCGGTTTGTTTAATGCCGCTTTAGGTTTAACGGCAGTTTCTTCGCCGGAAAAACGCATGGCTTGGCACGACCATCTGGCCAATACCAGGGTGGTGTTCTACGACGCTACCTTGGCACCCGGAGTCGACACCGAAGAAGCACGCCGTGAAAAGATGATGGACTTTGTCCCCCGCTTCACGAGCCCGGTTCAGGTGTTACCAAGCCAAATGTTGAATTACCCGATGAACCCTACAGACTCTGAGAGAGATGCAAGGGGCTCTTCAGCATTTGAATAAATTCTTGGGCGTCAATGGGTTTCGAGAAGTAGTAGCCCTGCCCGTAGTTGCAGCCCAAACGGGCTAAGCGGCTGGCCTGCACCGGAGTTTCAATACCCTCGGCCACCGTCACGCAATCTAATTCGGTGGCGATTTCGATAATGGTGCGCACCAAACCCGAGGCACTGGCGCTGCCTTTCATTCGATCCACAAAACTGCGGTCGATTTTGATGATGTCCATGGCGAATTGCTGAATGTAGCCAAGCGAAGAATAACCGGTGCCGAAATCATCTACCGCCAACCGGAACCCTTTGCTTCTGAGCTGCTGTAAGCGATCGGCAAACTCTTGTTCGCGCTCCATCATTAGGGTTTCAGTAATTTCAATGGTGAAACGATCGGGCGAAATATCTGACTCCGACAAAATTTCGATTATGTCAGACGCAATGGCCGGATTTTGAAGCTGTCGCACTGAAAGGTTCACGCTCATCCGCAAATTAGCTGCGGTGGGGGTTTCGTCAGTCCATTCCCGCAGTTGCCGCGACGCCTCACGAATCACCCAATCTCCAAGTGCCACAATCAAGTCCGACTCTTCAGCCACTGGGATAAAGCGGTTGGGCGACAAAAGGCCACGTTCAGGATGGTTCCAGCGCACCAAAGCCTCGCAACCCGACACCTGCCAAGTGTTCAGGTCAACAATCGGTTGATAATGCAGTACTAACTGGTTTTGTTCGATGGCTTCGGTTAGCTCTAAGCGAAGTTGGAAACGTGACAGAGCGTCGGAGTGCTGGTCGGGCCGAAACACCTCAAACACATTGCCACCCCGGCGTTTGGCCAGGTTCAACACCAAATCAGCTTGGCGTAACAACTCGTCTTCACTTGAAGAACGATCAGGATCGATTGCTACCCCAACCGAAACTGTGGTGAGTACGTCACGACCGTCGATCACAAACGGTCGGCCCATTTCAATAAGAATTCGCTCGACAACCGCTAATACTTCTTCTTCGCTGTAAACATCTTCTAACAGTGCCGCAAAGTCGTCGGCACCGGAGCGCACCGCCACATCACTCACTCGTAAACAACCGCGTAGCCGGTCGGCAACCGATATCAGTAGCTGGTCGCCCACGGCATAGCCATAGCTTTCATTGACCGCTTTGAAATCGTTAATTTCAATCAAAAGGATTGCCACATGGTCAGCCCTGGGATCAATCCGTTCTAGGGCTGCCTTAATGCGGCGGTGAAACATTTCACGGTTGCCTAAACCAGTAAGCTCGTCGTGCAGCGCCTTGAATTCAAGGCCATATTCCAGTGCTCGACGGACAGTTACGTCGCGCATGTAAAGGGTTATGCCCTGCACCGCGGGCTCGGCTCGTAAATCTGAAACGTTGATATCCGCATTGCGCCACTGACCAAGCGAGGTGACTAGCTTAACTTCCAGGTCGAAGGGCTTAAATTTTCCGTTCGGAATCGAGTCGGCCAGCTCAAGGACTCTATCGACCTCATCCATTGTTACCAGTTGGGCGAAATGGGTCCCGATTAGCTCATCGGGGGTGAACCCTAAAACGCCTTCAATGCCAGGGCTAACGTATGTGAAGCGGGCATCTTCATCTAGAATTGCCACAACGTCGGGGCTTATTTGCACTAGCGCCCGAAAACGTTCTTCGGAAAGAGCGAGCCGATCTTCCGCCGCGCGACGTTCGGAAATATCGCGAGCCGTTAGCACAACTCCCCCAATCTCGGTCTCATCGGAGAGGTCACGGTTAACTACTTCAAACCAGCGGTAACCTTCCCGTTTGAGGTTAAGGCGCAAGGTGATGGCCTCATCTTCGCGGCACCAATCATCAAAGGGGGGCAACATTCCTTGCCATAGCCATTGGTCATCGGGATGAACCAAGTCATTCGGTAGAACCAAACCACCATCATTTTGGTCTAAACCCAACCGGCTAACCGCCGACGGGCTGGCATAACGACAGCGATGGCTTTGGTCGACCACCAAAATTAAATCTGAGCTGTTCTCAATGAGCGCCTGAAAACTTCGGTTGGCACGCTCGCGATGAAGCTGCTCGGCGAGCTCGGAATTTTCGGTGGCAAACGATACTTCCACCCCAAAAAGCTCAATTGCGGTCCGAACCTCTGGCGACAACGGAGTTTCGGTCGCAACCACAATAAAACCGCGTAATATGTCTTGTGTTACTAAAGGGACGAATAAACAAAACTCGTCACCCGTAGTTTCAGCCGATTCTGAATGTGCTTCAAGATCAAAACAATATGAACCTTTGATCTCTACTGAATGGCGTTTCTCCATGGCATCTAAAATTTCAGACCGGAGCTGCTGAATAGGCACGGTGGTTTCAACGGCTGCTTCAGCGTTGTGGCCTACAGCGGCAACAACCTGAATTTCCTGATCTCTTACCCGCACGATTGAAGCACGACCATCGCTCAGCCCATTGGCCAAGGCCGCCACCGTTTCTAAGGTAACGGTGTTGATCTCATCAGCCGAGTTTGCCGAGGTCAGACGAAGATTCGCAATGCGAAGCGAGCGTTCTCGCACGGTGTGTTCATCGCGTACCTGCAGTTGTGCAACGTATCGCTTTGCGAACAGTGCGCCGACGATTAAGACCACCACACCAAAAACACTGGCTTGTACCAAGCTCACGTTTATGGCTAGTTGAATTGCAAGCGCGGTTGCAGTCATTTGGCCTTTATCCAGGAAGTTCTATCGCCCTGCAACGTTACATCATTTGCATGTCGTTATTTCGGGCTACCTTGGTATATGAAATCTGGGAAGATGTAAGACGGTAGAAGCCAACGCGGCCATGGGCCACAAGGAGCATCAAAATGAATACAGCGGTAATCGTAGACGCCCTAAGAACCCCAGGCGGTAAACGAAACGGGAAGCTTTCTGGTTGGCACCCAGCCGATCTAGCTGCCGAAGTTCTAAACGCGTTAGTTGAACGTAACAACCTTGACCCGGCACTAGTTGATGACGTGATTATGGGCTGCGTCATGCAGGTAGGTGCCCAGTCGGTCAACATCGGCCGAAACGCTGTTTTGGCGGCGGGCTGGCCCGAGTCGGTACCGGCTACTTCTATTGACCGCCAGTGCGGTTCCTCTCAACAGGCAAACCATTTTGCCGCTCAGGGCGTAATGGCCGGGGCTTATGACATCGTGGTAGCGGCAGGAGTTGAGGTAATGAGCCTTGTTCCTATGGGTGCCTCAATTGGTAACGGTGTGGGCATACCCTTTGGCCCCCGCGTTGGCGCTCGTTATGAAGAAGTCGGCGGACTAGTAGGCCAAGGCATTTCGGCTGAGATGATTGCCGACCAGTGGAATCTTTCCCGTGCCGATCTCGACACTTTCTCGGCTGAATCACAACAACGTGCCGCCAGGGCTACGGCAGAAGGCCGTTTCGATAACGAGTTGGTGCCAGTGGCTGAGAAGCGGTTAGACCGCGAAACCGGCAAAGTTATTGAAACTGGTGAAATGGTAACCGCCGATGAAGGTATTCGCCCCGATACCACGGTAGAAACGCTAGCCAAACTAAAACCAGCTTTTAAAGAAGACGGCAAGGTAACCGCAGGTAACTCCTCTCAAATCACCGACGGAGCTTCAGCGGTGCTAATTATGAGCGAAGAGCGGGCCAAGTCGTTGGGTTTAACCCCGCGAGCTCGTTTCCATTCCTTTGCCCTAGCTGGGGTCGACCCGGTGACAATGCTCACTGGTCCTATTCCCTCGACCAAGAAAGCCTTGGAACGTGGCGGTTTGACCATGGCCGACATTGACATCACCGAAATCAACGAGGCTTTTGCTTCGGTGGTATTGGCTTGGGAGAAAGAGCTTCATCCCGACATGTCAACTGTTAACCCCAATGGCGGTGCCATTGCCCTTGGTCACCCTCTGGGGGCTTCGGGCTCGAAGCTTATGGCTACTTTGTTGAACGAGCTTGAGCGCACCGGTGGTCGTTACGGCCTTCAAACCATGTGTGAAGGTGGCGGGTTGGCCAATGCCACCATTATTGAGCGTTTGGGGTAGTACTAGCCGCGGCAGGTTCTAGAGTGAGAGGGGCGTACGTTATGCCCCTCTCTTTTTTATGTGCGCCGAAGGTGCCCGATGTTTGATCTGAACCCCGTCAAAGTTCTTATCGCTATTGCGGTGGCATACTTTATTTTCAAGGTCGGCCTGGTGATTTTGCGTAGCATGGCGGCACCGATGCCCGAGCCGCCACCTTCGGGTGAGATGCGCAAAGTTAAGCTTGAATACCGCTGTTCGCTGTGCGGCACCGAGGTTCGAATGACCGCCGCCCCCGATGAAGACCCTCCAGCACCCAGGCACTGCCAAGAAGAAATGGATCTAGTCGCCCCCATCGACGACTAACCACAGTTTCCACAGCCTGTGGATAACTCTGGGGAGAGTCACACCGTTGTAACTTGCGGCATTGGCAAAAGGCCAGGCGAAGCTAGTGCAATTGAGTAGCGGTGACAATACCGCCCAGGATGGCTGCTAAGCCCACAATTAGGTACCAATTGCTAGTTGCGCCGGGCAACAATCCCATGTAATTAAGCACAATTACAATAATGCCAACACCGAGCAACGCAAACATTACTGGCACCACCCAAGGTGCGGTGAAGGTGGGTTTTTGGTTGGCAGGCGTAGGAGGCGTGTAACGCGTACTGGCGGCTGGAGCGTGCGAAGCAGTGGTGTCCTCCGCAACAGCGCGCCGACGAGCATCGCCTGGTCGTGTCCCTTTCGGTGTTACCCGCCCACCAGAAGCTTTTTTGTTAATTGGCTTCGACATAACAATGAAGAATAGGCCACCGGCGCTACCAAAGAGGTAGCCGAAGCGCTACTTCCTAGTGCGCCGGAAGCTAATCATTCGCTGTCTTCGGTAGTGCTGGTAGTGGAAGAAGTGGACCCAGGCCCTTGAGAAACCACCAATTTCACCGTTGAGTCTTTGTCAACCGTGGTTCCGGCATCAGGGTCCTGCGAGATCACATTGCCTGCCGGCACACTTGGATGAGTATCAAATGACACCTGAGGACTAAGGCCTCGACTAATAAGTTGAGACTCGGCGGTGGCTTGGGTTTGATTCACCACATTTGGCACTGTCACCGTTTCTGGTGGCGGCGGACCGGTGGAAACAAAAATCACCACTCGCGAACCTTTCGCTAGCGGAGTGCCAGCGATCGGGTCAGTTCTTGTTACCTGGCCTTCAGGTACCGAGGTCGAAGCCTCTTCCTCGTCAGTCACCTGGAAACCGGCATCGGTAAGCGTCGAACGAGCTTCGGCCAGACTGCGCCCCCGCACATCGACCACGTCGACTTCTTCAGGACCATCGGAGATCACCAAGGTGAACGTGTCGCCGGCGCGCACCGTTTCACCGGCCGGTGGAGTTTGTTCAAGCACTTCACCAGCTGGGGCCTGGTCATCGTTGCGACGTGTTATCCCTCCCTCAGCCAACACCAGACCGCGCGAAGTCAGCTGGGCAATAACATCAGTCTCACGAAAGCCCACCATATTGGGCATAGAAAACGCTTCCCCGTCTTCCACTGAAACCCAAATGGTCACCTCGCTACCCTTATCGGCAGTGGCACCACCGGCTGGGTCTTGGCGGAACACGGTTCCTATGGGGGCCTCGGAGTTAACCTCGCGCTCAACCCGCTCTTCGAAACCCTTATCCCTCAAGATGGCAATAGCGGTTGCTTCGTCTTGGTCAAGCACTGTAGGAACTTCTACCTGCTCAACATCCTCGCCACCCCGCAAGCCCAAGGCTTCAGCGAACATGAACAGTAACGCCAGCAAAGCTGCGATTAGCACCACCAACCCAGCTATAAACCAGCCAGTCCGAGAAGGTGGTTCATCTTCATCCGCGTAGTCTGGTTCGGGAGCATAATTGGTGGCGTAAGCAGTTCGGGCTTGAGCCGGCACCACCGGCATAGCAGTAGTAGCCGCTGGCTGGGTGGTAGGAACCGCCGCGGTCGCGCCACCAACTGGAACACCCTCGCGAAAACGACGCAAATCACCCCGAAGCTCTTCAGCATCGGCGTAACGGTTGGCCGGGTCTTTCTGTAACAACCGCATGGTGATGGCTTCGATGGAAGCCGGAATTCGAGGATTTATAGAACTCGGTGGTGGCGGGGCTTCTTGAACCTGTTTGAAGGCGATAGAAACAGCGCTATCGCCCGAAAATGGCGGTCGGCTAGCCAACATTTCATAGAGCACAATGCCCAACGAATAGAGGTCAGAGCGAGGATCAACCCGCTGGCCTTGGGCTTGTTCCGGAGAAAAATAGGTGGCGGTACCCATTACCGAGCCCACCTGGGTAAGACTGCTTTCCGAGCTTGACTGGTCTAACGCTCGTGCAATCCCGAAGTCGGTAACCTTCACCTGGCCGCTGCTGGTGATCAGAATGTTGCCGGGTTTGATGTCGCGATGCACCACACCATTGCGATGAGCGAAGCTAAGCGCCCCAGCGACATCGATCGCGATATCGGCAGCTCGGTTCGGATGCAGCATGCCTTCGGAACGCAAAATTTCAGCCAAGCTACGACCGTCGATGTATTCCATGACGATGTAATAAGTGCCGCCCTCTTCACCCCAGTCGTAAACACCAACGATACTGGGGTGGGTGAGTCCTGCCGCGGCCTGTGCTTCACGACGGAATCGCTCGACCGAGGCCGGGTCGCCAGCGAACTGAGGGAACAGGACTTTCACCGCCACCGGACGGTCGAGTAACTGATCATGCGCCAAGAAAACATCTGCCATTCCACCTCGGGCGATTAAGCGATGCAGCTCGTATCGACCGTTGTAGATTTTGGGTTCCGCGTCGGACATTCTCGTTAGTGTTCCCTCGTCAGATCAGTATCAAAAAAGCTCGGCACCAATAGCTCCATACCTCAACCCGCTTCCGCCACGTTACCAGGGCGCAAGGCCGTCTCGAGGACAGCTCGTGCTATAGGACCAGCCACCCTGCCACCACCGGTTTCACTGGCACCGGGCTGAGCCAAGACCACCACCGCGACCGCCACTTCCGGCACCCCGTCTTCGGGTCCACCAAACGCGATCATCCAGGCGTGTGATTGGGCCGGAGTCTCTGTGACCCGCGCGGTACCGGTTTTCGCGCCCACCCGATAGCCGGGAATAGCAACCGAAGTGGCGGTGCCGCTTGTTGCGACACCAACCATGGCCTCGCGCATAATTACTGAATTGGCCGGACTCATGCCACGCAGCCAAACATCGGGCGAGTACTCTTGCACGATCTTGCCGTCAGAATCTCGAATTTCACGCATCACATGGGGCCGCGGAATTTGTCCGTTGTTAGCCACACCAGCCGCCACCAGAGCCATTTGTAAGGCAGTTGCCGAAGTGTCGAACCCACCAATAGCAGCCAACGCCAGGGATGGAGTGTCTTCAAAAATCGTGCCGGGTACATCAGAGTTTGGCCGCTCCGCTCCCGGAGTTTCTAAGGCTTGGCCAAAATCAGTAGGGAAAACCGATGAAGCTGGACGAGGCAAATCTATGGGTGGAGTGTGGTTAAAACCAAGGGCTTCGGCACCTTCGATAAGGCGTTTCGGTCCAAGCGTGATGGCACCCATTTCCGCAAACGTAGTGTTGCAAGAAACCCGTAATGCTTCCGCCAAAGTACCCCCACAGGTGAGCCCGTTGTTGCGGATGGGGCGCGTGGTGAGGGGTGGAGTCCACTCGGAAACTACCTGGTAGGAAGGGCTTTGTGCGCCCACCAAGCCGCTCTCTAAACCGGCAATACCCGTGACTACTTTGAAAGTGGAACCAGGGAAATAACGCTCTTGGTAGGCACGGCCAAGCATTGGTTTGCGTTCATCAAGTAAATACAAAGACCGAGCTTCAGTGGCCGCCTCGTAATCTTGGCTACTAACTAGGTTCGGGTCGTAAGAAGGCCACGACCACAGCGCCAAGATGGCCCCTGTTTCTACGTCGAGAGCCACTACCGAACCTTCTCTATCGCCAAGCGCATCTCTGGCGGCTTGTTGAATGTCGCTGCGAAGGGTTAAGACAACGCTCGAAGAACGGTCTCGGTCGACGAAAAGGTCGGTTAGGTTACCGAGTGATAAGCGAAGGTTTCGGCCTGCTAAGTCATCGTCGTAGGTTTGTTCCACCCCGGCAGCACCAAAGTAGAACGAGTAGAACCCAGAAACCTGAGCGAAAAGTTCACCCTCGGGGTACTCGCGCAGCCGTTTATAATCGCCTTCTACTGGCACCGAGCGGGCCACGACAACACCATCAGCGGTGGAAACCGTGCCACGAGGGCGACTGTAGTTAGCCAGAATCGCACGGTTATTGTCGGGATTATCTTTTAAGCGTTTCGCACCGAAGAACTGGATGTTGTTGAGCTGGGCAAACAGCAACAGGTAACAGCCCATTAGGGCCAACATGAGGCGCTTAATCTGACGGTTCATACCTGAGCCGCCTCAGCACCCCGGTTGAGTTGACGCAATTGACGTTTAGTAACTCCATCTGAAACCCGTAACAGCAACGCCAACACCACATAGTTGGCCAATAGCGACGAACCGCCATAAGCGACAAACGGCAGTGCAATACCAGTTAGGGGCAACACCCGCAGCGTGCCGCCGATGATGATGAACGCCTGCACGCCCAAAAGAGTAGAGAGACCAACGGCCAGCAATTTATCGAAGGGACGGTCGGCATTCACAGCAATACGTAACCCGGTGCCCACCAGCAACAAGAAACCGATAAGAATGGCGGTGGCCCCAATGAGACCTAGCTCTTCCCCAATGGCCGCGAAGATCATGTCCGTTTCCACCACAGGAATACTGTTGGGTTTCCCAAGCCCTAAACCAGAGCCGGTGAGACCACCCTCGGCCAGTGCATAAGAAGCCTGTACAACTTGGTAAGCATCACCCCTAATAACTTCTGGCCGCCAAGGGCTTAGCCAAACATCTACCCGTTTCGCGACGTGACCAAAGGTGCTGTAGGCGAAATAGGCACCCCCTAAGAACAGCGTGCCACCAAGGGCCAGGTAGGAAAGTCGTTCGGTGGCTATCCAAACCATCACCAAGAAAACGCTGAAGAGTAGCAGGCTAGAACCCAGCTCTTTTTGGAAAACCATGATGCCGATAGCCCCGCCCCAGGCCAAGAGCAGGGGACCTAAGTGTTTAGGGTCGGGCAGCATCAACCGGCCCACCCGGAAAGTGCTAAGCGCTAAGAGCTCACGCCGTTCCACTAAGTACGCGGCAAAAAACACGGTGAGAGCTACTTTGGCAAATTCACCCGGCTGGAATGTGATGGGGCCGACCCGAGCCCAAATGCGTGCCCCTAGGTTTTCGTAGCCAACTCCGGGCACAAAAGGTACCAATAGTAGACCGAGGCCAATAAGCAAGAATGTGTACTGATAGCGATGCAGGTCGCGAGGGTCGCGAATAACGAAAAGCACTACCACGAAAGCCACCACGCCCAAGGCCATCCAGGTGGTTTGAGGTGCGGCCAAACTGTCATCTAAGCGCACCACAAACACGTAACCTAAACCGTTTAATAGCCCAGCTAAGGGCAACAAAAGGCCGTCGGCAAGGGGAGCAAAACGTCGGACCGCCACATGGGCGACCACCATCAGTGCTAGTACCAGGCCAAGCAAGCCAAAAAGGTCAGCTGGGAGCGATGAAGTAGTGCCGAGACCCACCAAAGCATGGGCAGACACCACGATAATTGCGGTCAGGACAATTAGGCCTAGCTCCGAGCGCCGACGGGCTATCTTCACCAGGTTCATTGGCCTTCAGTGTTCTGGTTGTCTTGGCTGCTCAAACTAGTTCGGCCGCCCGAGCGCGATAGCTGGTCTTCAATATTGGCCAGATAAGCCTTAGCCTCGCTAAGGGTTCCAAAACTTGGCGTGGCTTCAATCTGTTCTCGCAAAATTGGGGTCAATTCATCAAGTGCGAGATCGGTTGATTCCGCCAAAGTCGGGTCAAACCATAACAATCCGCCAGGGCGGCCCTGGTAAATAACCACCTCTCCATCGGCGTCGGTGTCAATGAAATAACCATTTCCGGCGTACCAAACCACCGCACCAGCCGCGAATATGAACACCGCCAAGATCGACAGTAGAAAGACCACGGTGCGCATCGTCACCAGGCGCGGACGTCGTGATGGTTGTTCTTCCTCTGGGGCCAACATGGAACGCTGCGCCACTTCATCGGACAGCCCGTCGGAGACCGGGCCCATAGCACTTGGTCGTGAACCAGCTGGCATGGCATAGAAACCGGCCAAATCAGGTATGTCGGGCTGCACAACCCGGCCCTCATAGCGTGGTGCTTCAGGGGCTTTGCCTTCCACTAAATCAACGACCAACACCGTGACGTTGTCACGACCTCCTGCCAAATTCGCCTGGCTCACCAGCTCATACGCAGCTTCTTGAGGGTCGGCGATGCGACGCAACGTGGCCGCAATTTTGGCGTCATTAACCTCGCCGTGTAGCCCATCGCTACAAAGTAGATAGCGATCACCAACGGTCGGTGGGAGTTCCCACCAATCCACCTCGATTACCGGACCGATGCCTAGAACCTTGGTAATGACGTTGCGTTGGGGGTGAGATTCAGCCTCTTCAAAGGTTATTTGGCCATCACGCAGCAGGTCTTCCACCAAGCTGTGGTCACGCGACACTTGTTCCAGTTCACCGTCGCTCAGCCTATAGATACGAGAGTCACCCACGTTGACCGCCGCTAACACAACCCCTTGGCCGGGGTTAGTGTCTGTCTCGCCTGCTTCGCTTCGTTGCGCCAAAGCCAGGGTGCACAAAGTGGTCCCCATACCGCGCATGTTGTCTTTAATTGAGCGTTCCCAAACCGCAGTGTTGGCCGAAGCTACCGCATCGGTAAGTGTTTCAATTTCGGGATCATTGATGGCGTCTAAGAGGGCTTGAATAGCCACCAAAGAAGCCACTTCTCCGCCTTCGTGGCCACCCATGCCGTCGGCAACAGCCACGGCGCGCTCGCTAACAAAAGCACAGTCTTCATTAAGGGTGCGAACTTTTCCGGCGTCGCTCATAGCCCCGACCGAAAAACGGATCATGCGAGTTCCATCACGACCGAGCCGACCTGAACTAAATCACCCGGCGACATGACCATCGGGCCAGCAACCCGAACACGGTTGAGGTAGGTGCCATTGGTGGAACCCAAATCTTCAACGAAAAATTGGCCGTCACGACGAAAAATGCGGGCGTGAATTTGGGAAACAAAGGTGTCTTCCAGCGTGATTTGGCAGCCTGCGGCACGGCCCAAAGTCATTTCATCAGCCAAGGGAAAGGTGTGGCCACGATCGGTTTCTGGTTCCACAATTCTTAACATCGAAATCGGAGCCGGTTGCGCACGGCGCCGTTTCTGACGGGGCGCTGGCGCCGCTTTGGCAGCGCGTGCCCGGGTCTTAGCCACTCGCGGACCGGCAACTTCAGCCCACACCGCCTGCAGTACCCGAGCGAAGAACAAATACAGCAGGGCCAGCAGACATAGATTCAGGATCTTGAGCAGAGGATCGGACACTATTGCGCGAGCTTAATCGCTCGTCGAGCCAAGTTTGGTCAGTAGCTGCCAGTCGTTGCTAGTGCTGGGGGTCTTGCCGCGTGTCGCGCCGGGCTCAGTAGGCGTAGTAGGTCATGGTGGTGTTACCAAAACGCAGTTCATCGCCATCAACAAGTTCGTGGTTAGTAATTTTGATGCCATTAACCAGGGTGCCGTTGGTAGAACCCAAGTCGATCACCATCTGGCCATCGGCGTGGGGACGTATTTCAGCGTGATTACGGCTTACGTTCGGGTCGGCTAGCACAATGGTGCTCTCGGGTACCCGCCCAATGGTTACCACGTACTCGCCAAGGGGCACGCTCTCGCCGGTTGGTAAAGCCAAGGTGCCTGCACCAGCACCACCGACACCTTCTTGGAAGTGGCCTTTCACATCGAAGTTACCGCGTCGACGCTTTTCATCGACGGTAATGGATACCGAAATTGGCCCCATAAAGTTGTATTGCTCATCACGGGCGTGTTCTCGGGCGGCATCGCACAGTTCTCGGATCAAGGCGTCTTCTACTCCTGCAAACTGGGCGTGATCTTCAGGTGAAAGTCGAACCAGAAAATCGTTGGGCACAACCTTACGGCCTCGAACTCCAACCGAACGGCTGGTATCCATCACTCGGGTGATGCGCCTGGCTAATTCAAGTGGGCTTAGACCAGACCGGAATGCTCGGGCGAAGGTTCCCTCAACAAGTCGTTCCAGTCTTCGCTCAAATCCTCCTAAGGCCATAGCTCTAGTGTTGCATGTAGCTGTGACACCGTGTGATTCACGTTGTGGTTACAACCGAGAAACGAAACCGCGGTAGCATGGCCGAGCACCACTCGCGGGAGTGGCGGAATTGGTAGACGCGCAGGATTCAGGTTCCTGTGTCCGAAAGGACGTGGGGGTTCAAGTCCCCCCTCCCGCACTCTGTGGAAGTAGCCCCTCAGCGTGACGCCTGGGCGGCGATGCTCCACGCTCTATCGAAGACATCAAGGCCCGCGCCGGCGAGGCCGCCCTTCAGCGCTACCGCGGCCGCGCCTGACCTCGGGCCCCATTCGGCACACTAAAATTGGGATAGATACAGTACCCTTATCAGTATGAAAGCTACTACGATCAAGGTGCCGACAAGCCTGCGGGAACGAGTTCAGGCGCACGCCCAGCGCCAACGCCTCAGCCAGGCAGCCGTGCTAGAAAAAGCACTTGACCTGCTGGACCGTGAGGAGTTTTTCGCTCAGCTCGCCCAAGATGTGGCACAGCGCGGAGAAGCAGCAGCCGACGTGGCAGAGCGTGAGGCCTGGCTCGCTGGACCGGTCGCAATCGACAACCAGTCCGACGACGGTATCCCTACGTGAGATACGGCGAGCTGTTCTGGGCAAAGCCCGACCCGGCGATCGGGTCGGAGCAGGCCGGTCGTCGCCCGGTCTTGATCATTTCCAGTGACGACGCGATAGCAGCGATCCCCACCTTGGTGACCACAATTCCATTGACCACTAGATACCGTGGTTGGGCCACTCATGTACCGATCAGCGGGGAGGCCACCGGGCTGGGTCAACCGTCATGGGCGCTTTGCGAGCAGCTTCGCACAATCTCCACGCACAGAATCGACGGCCAGATCGGTACCGCTGACAAGGCTGCCCTTGCCGAGGTCACCCGCATAATCAAATACCTACTAAATATATAGCCGCCGATGATTCTTGCCAGAAACGCCAAGCCTGAGCACCACGGTCATTCGACTTGAGGAAAATTCGTGCTGGAACAACTTCGGCCCTGAAAAACACCAGAATTTAAGGTACCTTCGTCCTATGAGAGAAGCCGTTATCGTATCGACCGCGCGTACCCCGATCGGCAAGGCGTTCCGCGGCGCATTCAACAACACTCAGCCCCAAGAACTCATCGGACACGCTATTCGTGAAGCGGTAGCTCGGGCCGACGTCGACCCGGCCGAAGTCGACGACGTGATCGTCGGTGCTGCTCTACAAGAAGGTGCCCAGGCATTCAACATTGGACGCCAAGCCGCTCTCAAAGCTGGCCTACCCGACAGCGTGGCTGGCCAAAGCGTTGACCGCCAATGTTCTTCGGGTCTTATGGCCATTGCTATTGCCGCCAAGCAAATCATTGTTGATGGTCAAACCGTGGCCGTGGGCGGCGGGGTGGAATCGATCTCGCTGGTTCAAAACAAGCACATGAACCTGTACCGCCGCCAAGACCCGGGGCTCTTAGAATCAACCCCTGGCCTTTATGCCCCCATGATTGAAACCGCCGAGCTGGTGGCCGAACGCTACGGCATTAGCCGAGAAGCGCAAGACGAATACGCCCTGCAATCACAAATGCGTACCGCCCAAGCTCAAGAAGAGGGCCGCTTCGACAACGAAATCGTGCCACTGGAAAGCGTCATGGTGTTAACCGACCGTGAAACCGGCGAAACTAGCGAGCAAACGGTAACGCTCACCAAAGACGAAGGTAACCGCCCTACCACCACGCTTGAAAGCCTGCAGAAATTAGCGCCGGTGTGGCAAGGTGGCCAGTTTGTAGCCGAAGGGAAGTACGTTACCGCCGGTAACGCATCGCAGCTCTCCGACGGCGCGGCGGCCGTAGTGTTAATGGAAGCCGCCGAAGCCGAAAAACGTGGCCTTACCCCACTTGGTGCTTATCGTGGCATGGCCGTGGCAGGCTGCACCCCCGAAGAGATGGGCATTGGCCCTGTCTTCGCGGTGCCCAAATTGCTAAAACAAGTCGGTCTCACCATCGACGACATTGGTATTTGGGAGCTGAACGAAGCTTTCGCCAGCCAAGTACTTTACTGTCGCGACACCCTGGGTATCCCGAACGACCGCCTCAATGTTTCCGGTGGTGCCATCTCAATCGGCCACCCCTACGGCATGACTGGCGCTCGTTGTACCGCGCATGTGCTACATGAAGGCAAAGCCCGCGGGGCCAAATGGGGCGTGGTAACCATGTGCGTTGGCGGTGGCCAAGGTGCAGCCGGTCTTTTCGAAATTTTCTAGGCCACACACCACTAGATTGTCGTAATGGGCCTCTGTGGAACCGTCTAAGTCCGCTCGCAGCGAGCCATACACCGCCCGAGGGCAACGCACGCGCCAAGCTCTTGTGGCTTCAGCGCGCACGGTCTTCGAGCGCGACGGTTTCCTAGAGGCCCGAGTTACCGATATTTCCGCTGGAGCCAGGGTCGCCCACGGCACTTTCTACACCTATTTTGATTCCAAAGAATCAATCTTCATGGAGCTAGCCGTACAGCTACTAGAAGAAATGTTGGGGCCCCCACGTGCGGCTCGATCCAGCAACAGTGAATCCAACGACGGCCCCACAACTACCACTCGGGTGGAATCGTCATCTGCCGGTGCTCATATGCCGCTTCGAAGTCGCGATCCCCTAGCGGCCATCGAGCGCGCCAACGCCCACTATCTCGAGGCTTACCGTCGTAATGCCAAGCTCATGGGCATAATCGAGCATGTGGCTATGTTTAACCCGCGTTTAGGTGTGGTGCGCGAGGCTCGTTCAAGGTCGTTTAGCGAACGTGCTGCCAGGTCTATCACCGACCTGCAGGCCCAGGGTTTGGCCGATCCAAACCTTGATGCTCGCCTCACCGCCATGGCACTAACCGGTATGGTAAGCCGCTTTGCTTACGCCTGGTTTGTGGCTGGGGAAGCTGATCCCGACCGTATTAGCTTCGACGATGGTCTAAACACGGTGACCCGCTTGTGGGCCAACGCTATTGGCCTCACCGAGCGGGTCACCCACAACACTGCTAACTAACAAATAACCTGGCGAACCAGCGTCACTCGCTTGCAGCTGCTTCTGGTACTACGTTGCTTCTGGTACTACTTATTGACGATGTATTCGCTGGCTATGTCGTAGGGCTGATAGCGCGCAATTTCGGCACGCCCCACCACCATGTAGTGCACCTCGTCGGGTCCATCGGCGAAACGCAAGGTGCGTTGGTGAGCATACATTCCAGGTAGCGGCGTCCATTGCGAGACACCGGTAGCACCAAACATTTGCATGGCTTGGTCGATAATTTCAGCGCAACGCTTGGGAACCATGGCCTTGACGGCACTCACCCAAACTCGGGCTTCGGCGTTGCCCATTAGGTCCATGGCTTTGGCGGCGCGTAACACCATCATCCGCATGGCTTCAATATCGATACGGGCTTTGGCAATTATTTCGGTGTTTCCACCCAAAGCCACCAACGGCTTGCCAAATGCTTCTCGGCTAAGACCTCGCTCAACCATCATCTGAATAGCACGTTCGGCTGAACCGATGGAACGCATGGTGTGGTGAATACGACCTGGGCCTAAGCGGAGCTGCGAAATTTCAAAACCTCGACCTTCGCCCAGAAGAATGTTTTCTTTCGGCACCCGCACGTCGTTCAGTCGAATATGCATGTGACCGTGTGGAGCGTGATCTTCTCCGAAAACCTTCATGGCACCCACGATTTCCAAACCGGGGGTGTCCATTGGTACCAAAATTTGTGATTGCTGTTGGTGAGGTGAAGCGTCGGGATTGGTTTTCACCATACAAATCATCACTTTGCAGCGCGGGTCCCCAGCCCCAGAGATGTAGTACTTCTCACCGTTAATTACCCACTCGTCACCATCAAGCACCGCCGAGGTAGAAATGTTGCGGGCATCCGATGAGGGCAAAGCGGGTTCGGTCATGCCGAAACAGGAACGTATCTCGCCTGCTAACAATGGTTCTAGCCACTGCTTCTTCTGCTCTGGCGTTCCCACCCGCTCGAGCACTTCCATGTTGCCAGTATCGGGTGCCGAGCAGTTAAGCGATTCTGACGCCAACGGACTTTTGCCAAGTTCCATAGCAATGTAGGCGTAGTCGAGGTTGGAAAGCCCTTCACCGGTTTCGGCGTTCGGCAAGAAAAAGTTCCACAACCCTTGCGCCTTGGCCTTAGCTTTCACCGACTCAAGTAGCTCTAGCTGGCCTTCGCCATAACCCCAATGCTCGGCTCGGCCTTCGCCTAGACGGTAATACTCCTCGGTGATGGGGTTTACTTCTTCTTCAATAAACTTCTTGACCGCTGTGTACAAAGGACGCGCTTCCTCTGACATCGCCAGGTTGTATAACTGCCCGTCAAAGTCGTCGGTGTTTAAAGGGTTAGCGGCCATTAAGGTCCTCCTGGATTGAAAATTGGGCGAGCGTGGAAGCAAAGTTGACACCCACGTCAAGTGCAATGTCACATGTTAGTGCTTTCGTGGCATCGTCATCTCAAAATCTCTAGCATCGGTTCATGCCCGCCGAAGATCAGCCCAACGCCACCAACCAGAATCAGCCTCTCTCAGCCGTCTACCAAATTGCGCACAAC
Source organism: Acidimicrobiia bacterium (assembly GCA_041676705.1). Taxonomy (NCBI): domain Bacteria; kingdom Bacillati; phylum Actinomycetota; class Acidimicrobiia; species Acidimicrobiia bacterium. Next base: position 29,248 of record JBAYRL010000005.1, on the reverse strand, counting down.
TACATAGAAGATTTGGCGCGTTTGAACCCCATTGCCGCCACTTCTATGGGCGTCGCCGGTTACGACCACGCCATGCCCGATCTCTCGCCCGAGGGTGAAAGCGAAGCTAACCAGATGACACTTCGAACCCTCGAAGCCTTGTCAAACGCTCCGCAAACTTCAGATCGCGATCGCATTGCCGCCGCATTCATGACAGACCGCCTACAACTGGCTGTGGAAGGCTATGCAGCTGGTGACCATCTGCGTTCAATTCGGGTCCTTGGTTCCCCCATGGGTTCGGTGCGCTCGGCATTCGACTTGATGCGTTATGAAAGCAACGACGATTGGGATATTGCCGCTAAACGCATGCGAGCGGTACCCGAAGCCTTGAGTGGTTGGGTAGAAAGTCAGCGGGCTGGCATCGCACGTGAGTTACTAGTCGCCAAACGACAGGTGGAAGCGGCCGCTCGCCAAGCGATGGTCTGGTCGGGGAGCGATCCCGATAGTCCAAAGTCATTCTTCGATGGATTGGTCGACAACTACGAAACCCGAGCCGATCACGATCCAGCGCTACTTATCGACTTGCGGGCCGCAGCTAGGGTAGCGGCAGCCGCTTTCGCCGAGACCGCCAGGTTTTTGCGCGACGAATACTTCCCCGAAGCCACCGATCGCGATGCCGTAGGGCCGGAACGCTATCAACGCGAGGCACGCCGTTTCTTAGGCATGGAAATTGACCCGGTGGAAACCTATCAGTGGGGTTGGGAAGAACTGGCCCGAATTGAAGCTCGAGCCAAAGAGGTTTGTAACGCTATAGCACCGGGTAGCAGCTGGGCTGAAGCGGTAGAAATCTTGGAAAGCAACCCGACCTATGTGATTGAAGGCGTGGATGACTTTCAGGCTTGGAACCAAAATCTGATTGACACCACCATTGCCGAGTTAAACGGCAAGCACTTCGACATCGACAAGAAGATTCAGACCTGTGAGGCCATGATCGCACCTCCCGGAGGCGCTGCGGCCATGTATTACACTGGCCCAAGTGAAGATTTCTCACGTCCTGGTCGCACCTGGTATCCAACACTAGGCAAAACACGTTTCCCACTCTGGCGTGAGGTTTCCATTTGTTACCACGAGGCGGTGCCGGGCCATCATCTACAGGTTGGCCAAACCAAAGTTCTGGCTGACGAGCTGTCGCGCTACCAACGCTTGGCCGGTTTTGTATCAGGGCATGGGGAAGGTTGGGCGCTATACGCCGAAGCGTTAATGGCCGAACTTGGCTACCTAGACGACCCGGCTTTTGAGTTGGGAATGCTGGCCGCCCAGGCCATGCGAGCGGTGCGGGTGATTGTAGACATTGGCATGCATTTGGAACTTCAAATTCCCACCGCTTCTGACTATCACCCCGGTGCCATTTGGAACGGTGAACTGGCTTTACCTTTTGTGATTGAACGTAGCCGTTTCCCGGCTGATTTCATGGCGAGCGAGGTTGACCGTTATCTGGGCCTGCCAGGCCAAGCAATTAGTTACAAGGTTGGGGAACGGGTTTGGCTAGAGTGCCGGGCCGAGGCCGAGACTCGCCACGGAGCAAGCTTCAACCTAAAAGACTGGCACTCTTACGCCTTAAATTTGGGTGGCCTCGGTTTGGCCACCCTAAAAGCTGAGCTAGCTAGTTTCTAGCGGATACCGAGTCGGCGAGCGCAGCTCCAAGGCTGCCAGCCGGCTTCGGCCCATAGATCAGCGGCTACCACGGCATTTTGCCAAGGGTAAAGCATCTCTGACCAGGCAAACCCGTGGGCCGCGACACGACCGGTGTGTACTTTGTTGATTTGGAACAAGCCCCAATTCCCGCCACCTGGGCTAACGGCCCCTGGCTGTAGGTTCGATTCGCATTGGGCTACACGAATGGCTTGATCTTGCTGCGTTTCGTTTGCGCCCCGGTTGGCAAAAGCCACCCGAATCATCTCTTCGTTGGTACAACCAGCCATTACGGCAACTGCAATCAGACCAACGACAAATAAACGCAAACGCGACGGATTCAACATAAGGGGATACTTCTCCTCTCCATGCACCAAGAATCGTGGCGAGAAATTGGATCTAGTAGGTAAGGGTCCTAGTAGTCACGCCAGGTGGTGCGAACGGAACAACTCCCCTTATACGCACTTTGCGGGGGAGACCCGGTGAACTCGGGCAAGCTATGGCCACAACACATTTGGGCGAAGTGACCAGAGAAGTATTACGAACCTGTTACAACTTTGCAACCTTTTTGTAACAATTTACTCGTTTTTAACCGTCGGACTCATCCATAATCCAGCGCCGACTTGGGTCGATGCCGTCATCGTCACCATCAAAAAAACGGGCAAACGCCTCTCGCATCGAGACATCATCATCTTGTTCCCATGCTTTGGCAAAACCGCTGGTAGCAGGAATTGAGCCCAGCTCATCAAGCGAGGACCCATCAAGTGACGACTCAGCCGCTGACGCTGAAGACGACGCGGCTGAAGACGAAGATTCAAGAGACGAAGAAGGCGAAATAATAGAGGGTCTTGGTGCTGGCTCAGCCGGGACCTCAATACCTTCGGTGGCAAGAGTCCTACGAAGGTTTTCTAGTGCTGCCGCCTCGGCCGCAATCGCCATATACAGGGTTTCAAGTTCTTGGCGTTCACGCTCTAGCGCCGCCTCGCGCTGCTCTAATTGCTCTCGCGCCTCGGCTAAAATGTTGGCCGCGCGGTGGCGAGCGTCATCTAAAAGCTCGTTGACCGTCGTTTGTCCCAAACCCAGCAGGTGGGGCAACGCCGCTTCAGCTTGAAGCGCCCGCTCTTTCGCACGGGCAAGCTCTTCACGCAAAGCTGTCACCTCCAATTGGTCTTCTGCATACCGATCATGCGCATCGTCACGCCGATCACGCGCCGATGGTTTGGCATCTCGGTACTGGGGTTTATGTTCGTAGACGATCGCCATCGCTTAGGGTATCGGCAGGATCCACACTTTGGTTGAGGCTTTGTGCTAAAAGCTTTACCGCCTACCTGGCGAAACTCAATTTCCGAACATCATTAGCCACTGCTCTAGTGACGCCGAGCGGAACACGAAGTTATTAGCACGTGTATGGGCCATGGTGGCGTGCGGCTCGGCTGAATACTGGTGTCCGGGGTACAAGGTGGCCGTGTCGGGAACTTTGGCCAAGCGCTGGGTGAGCGAATAATAAAGTTCGCTGGAATCACCACCGGGTAGGTCGGTTCGACCGCAACCTTCCAAAAACAACGTGTCGCCCGAGACCAGCATGTTATTGACCAAGAAACATTGGCTTCCTGGGGTGTGACCGGGAGTGTGGATGAGCGTTATCGGAATCTCACCCACCATTACCGTGTCGCCAGAAACATGTTCTACAAGGTCATCCTGAGAAACTCCGGTGACTTTTTGTATACCGGCAGACTCGGGTTCTTGAACATGGATTGGAACCGACTGCTCGGCCAGAAGCTGGGCCACTCCTTCAATGTTGTAACCCATCATTGAGCCACCCACGTGATCGGGGTGGTAATGGGTTACCAACGCTCCGGTGAGTTTCATGCCGTCGGATTCCAGAATGTTATTGATGCTGGCAATGTCGTAGGCCGGGTCTACCACCACTGCTTCCCCGCTTTCACGGTCGCCAATGAGGTAAATAAAATTGACCATTTGATGTGCTAACGCATCGCCTTGGCCGAGGTCACGACCCGAAAGCAACTGACGAAAATAGAAGCGATCACCCATATCTACACCCTAGGCCCGCTAGGCCGGTTCGTCGTCGTGTCCGTGGGAATGGGAATGCGGATGATCATGATCATGGGTGTTGTCATGCAAGTGTTCGTGGCTGTGCTCATGACTGTGCTCATGACTGTGTTCGTGTAGGTGTTCATGCGAATGGCCGCCATCGTCATGGGTATGAGGATGTGAATGACCTTCGGCGTTGTAGGCCTTTATATATCCGGCCCCTAAACCTTCCCGGCGATATTGTTCTTCGGCATAGTTAGCAACCACCCGCGCTGGCACCCCATATAGGCGCGCTACGCGTGCGGCGTCATCGAATTCGGCCTTAACCCGACCCGGCCCAACCTTTACCCGCAGTATTTCCTCGCCAAAAGGCACTTCGTCAAAACCACGGGCACCCGGCCAACGCTCCAAATTGGTAGACCGAATACCGAACGAACCAGTTTCAGCGGTCAAGATGGAAGCAACATTCTCAGCCACAGCCACATCCACCAGCGCTGAAACGGTGTAGGCCGGGCGACCCTTCTTCATGATGATTGGGGTGAGCCAGGCATCATAAGCACCGGCTTCCAGCGCGGTGGCCACCGTATGGGCCAAAACCTCACCGGTTACATCGTCAACGTTCACTTCCAAAAGCTGAATCTGTTGACCTTGCGCCAACTCGGCCCGTTGCTCACCAATAACCACTTGAACCATGTTGGGCCGGTCAGCCAAATCACGATTGCCAGCCCCAAATCCACTGGCCTGCACCGTCATTTCGGGCAAAGGTCCAAAACCGGTGGCCAATGCGGCCATTAACGCAGCTCCGGTGGGCGTAGTCATCTCAAAAGGCACCTCAAGCCCAACAGTGGGAATGCCCTTTAGCAACTCGACCACCGCTGGCGCCGGATTCGGCAAAATACCGTGAGCAGCCCGAATTGTGCCCAAACCGTTAGCTATTGGACTACAGACCACCACGTCGATATCTAAAACTTCAAGGGCTGCCACCGTGCCCACAATGTCGACGATGGCGTCAATGGCGCCAACCTCATGGAAGTGCACCGTTTCAGGGTCTTGACGATGTAAATGGCCTTCCGCTTCGGCCAAAATTCGAAACACCGCTTGGGCACGTTGACGCACACGTTCGGGAAGAGTGGCCTCGGCCAGCATGGCCTGTATGTGGGCCGCGGTTCGCACAATGTTGGTGGGTTCTTCCAGCACATGCGCCTTGGTGCCACCAATGCCGCTGCGCATCACCTGCGAAGCTTCCAAACCCCAACCGTTAACTGGTAGGCCTTCCAATATTTCGATGATGGCCCCTACATCGGCACCGGCGTCGATTAACGACCCCAACGCCATATCACCAGCAATACCCGAAAAGCAGTGAAACCATGCCACACGTTTGGTTGCCATATATTTATTTCTCTTCCTATCCAGTTCTCTTAGGGAAATGGTTCAAGGCTCGAGCCACGGCCATTGCAGCACCAAAACCGTTATCGATACCGACCACTGTTATGCCCGCGGCACAACTTGCCAGCATGGAGAGCAATGCTGTTACGCCATTCAGCCCAGCGCCATATCCAACGCTGGTAGGCACCGCGATCACCGGGCCCGCAGCGATTCCACCAACGACGCTGGCTAGTGCCCCTTCCATACCAGCCACCACCACCACGGCGTCGGCCTCAGCAATTACATCAACCTCACGCAACAATCGATGCAAGCCAGCCACACCCACATCTACCAGGCGGTTTGGTTGGAATCCAAGGGCTTCTAGCACTACAGCGGCCTCGGTAGAAACAGGTAGGTCGGCAGTGCCCGCGGTGGCAACGACCACCGTTTCGTCTCGAGGTGCCATGGCCCGCCAGACCACGGTGTGACCTTCCAGGCGACCGTTCGGAAACGCCCGCAGCACGGTTTCAATCTGGGCTTCATCGGCACGGCTCAGAATTACCGGGCCGTCATTGCCATCAAGCAGTTCTGCCACCACCGCTTTGGTTTGTTCTGGGGTCTTACCCGGTCCGTAAACAGCTTCTACCAAACCTTGACGCAGTTGACGGTGGTGATCGATGCGCGCCATACCCAAATCCGCGAAGGGCAAGCGACGTAGTTGCGACACCGCTTCATCAGCACTAACGGTGCCAACCTGTACAGCTTTAATCAGTTCACTTAGGGCATCTACATCCACGTCACTATCCTTACCTCTTGTGCCTGCTTCTACCGCATCCTTACCAGCGCTACCTGCCCATGCTTCAACCATTGCCTATTTGGGGCCCGAAGCCACCTTCACCGAAGCCGCCTTGTTGTCAGAACCCGATTTGGCAGGGCTAGAACGCATTTCGTTGGCCACCATTTTGGATGTCATCAATGCCACTGAAGCGGGGACCGTGGATCTGGGTTTTGTACCTATTGAGAACGCTATTGAAGGTTCAGTTACCGCCACCATCGACAAATTGGCCTTTGAAAGCAACCTGTTGATCCAGCGTGAAGTAGTTATTGACGTGCATTTAAACCTACTGGGGGTTAAAGGCGCGTCACTTGAAGAGGTGCAAGAAGTGGCCAGTTATCAGGTAGCCACGGCCCAATGTCGACGTTTTCTCAGTGAGTCAACCCCAAACGCCAACATTGCCAATGCCAACTCGACCGCCGAGGCCGCCCGAATAGTGGCTGAAGCCGGTGATCCAACACGGGCGGCGATTGGAACAGCGTTGGCAGCTGAGGTTTATGGGCTTGAAGTTTTGGCACCTAACATTGAGGACCACACCGGTAATCAAACTCGCTTCGTCTTGATTGCAACCGAAGGCGTGCCACTACCCACCGGACACGACAAAACAACCGTGGTGGTTTTCCAACGAGCCGACGCCCCAGGAAGTTTGTTGTCGATCCTTCAAGAATTCGCTGCCCGGTCGATCAACCTGTCGAAACTAGAGTCTCGACCGACGAAAACAGCGCTGGGAGACTATTGCTTTATCATCGATCTAGACGGTCATATCAACGATGAAGTGGTCGCCGATTGCCTTCGCAATTTAAAGAGCAAACACTCCGATGTTCGGTTCTTAGGTTCGTACCCAGCGGCCAGTAGCAACGGCGCAGAAATTCGTGAAGCCACCAATTTGGCCTGGGAACAAGCCGGTGAGTGGATTCAGTCGCTGCGGGCTCGGATTCAAGCTTGAACTCGTAGTAAGCTTGCAGGCGGAGGGATGGCAGAGCGGACGAATGCGACGGTCTTGAAAACCGTTGGGCCTGCAAGGGTCCCGCGGGTTCGAATCCCGCTCCCTCCGCTGCTGGAACGAAACAGTGGTTGTTGATTTCAGTTCGAACAAACCACTGTTTCTCCGCTAAGCTTTCACCCCACGGGGAGAGGTGCCGGAGTATGGCTGAACGGGCCTCCCTGCTAAGGAGGTGACGGGGGTGACCCTGTCCGTGGGTTCAAATCCCACCCTCTCCGCTGCGTGATTCACACCGCGTTATGGGCATCTAGACCTTCATAGTTTAGGTGCCCTACGTGCTGGGTCGGGAAGTTTAATTCGCGCCTGAAATGTTGCGCACCACGATTAAATAACATGGCAATTCCATCATGGTCATGGTGTCGATGCTTAGCTCTAGCTCGCTTCTCTCACCATTATGATCGCCGTGCATAGTTATTCGAAGGTCACGATATTCCTGATACTCTGCCAAATTGTCTAGCTCGATCAGCTCTTGAGCCAACTCGGGCGACACTTGAGCTATTGACAATCCGTCAAGGCGCTTCGATGTTATGCCATATAGCTCGGCAGCGGCAGTATTAGCTCGGGTCACTCGTAGGTCAGTGCGGCTCACGATTAGCATTGGCACTTTAGTTCGTTCAAATATTCGTTCTAAAAGTGAGTTTTGGGTTATCAAAGCCTGGTTAGTAACTATACGATTCAAAGCCACCGCTACCGCTTCGGCAAGACCGGCTAGGAACTGCGCTTCTTCATTCAGTACGTGATGTTCTTCGCTCCAGCTGACCACCAAAACACCAACGTGCTCATCGCTCACCGAGAGTGGAACCAACACTCCACAACAAACCGCGGCGTCGAGCGTCTGCAGCTCGGCTCCTAAGCGTGACTGCGCATCAAAGGGTGCCAACGATTCGGGCCCCGTCAACGCCTTTACAACATTCGGTATTTGCTCAACCGCCACCCGCGCCTGAGGCACCACACGCGAACGCAGAGCCGCCATCTGCTCTTCCCACCTGCTACGTAACACAAAACTGCGCCCCGAAGCCTCGACCTCATAGGTAGAGATGAAATTAGCACCCAGTAGCGCACCAACTTCTTCAAACGCCTTGAAGAGCACTCCGCTAAAGGTGGCGGGACCGGCAGTCTGCAATTGTGCTGCCAACTGGGAAATTAGATGAGCTCGCCGGACGGCTTGGAGACCTTCAAGCTCTCGCTTTAACCTGCTACCAACTGAACGAAGCGCCACCACAATTGAAGCAGCATCGGCACTTAAAACGCTTGATACGCTGGCGATGTTTTCAATGGGAGCGCCTAATCTTCGCCCGGTGGCTTCCACCCAGCGGGACTTACCGGTGGCACTTATTATTCGAAATACCGCCGGCGGAATTTCATGGCCATCTAACAGTTCTTTAAATCGGACAGTCGTTTCAACTCGGTCGCCATCAGCGACCAGGTCAAGAGCCGATTGACCAAGCAGGGCAGTAGCCGGTATACCGAAAAATATTTCGGCCGCTTTGTTTACTCCCTTGATTACGAAATCGTGATCAAGGACGATGACACAATCTACAATGCTGTCTAAGATCGCAGATGGGTCGTCAAGAAATGCGCTTTTGGCCATTGGCAACCTTATGGCTTCTACCGGGCAACTTGTTCAATGAGCTAATACTTATTATTAGCATAAATAACTATTGTGAGCTGGGTTCATAAAATATAAGTACAGAATCTGGCAACAAGCTAAACCTGTGCTGCCAGAAGTCGGTAATTTCTGGCGAATTATTGCGTGCTAGCTGAGTATAAGTTAGGTAGTCTTAGTGTTGGGTAGGTTCAGTTCCTGAGTGAGGCACCACATGATGACCAACCGCAGACTTGGAGAAAGGGTCGTCCCTGACGATCTTGAAATTGAGTGGGCAGTTCCTGGAACCAAACTCGGTACCACCAAAGGACGTAAACAGCCGCCCATGGCCCTAGTTTCTGACATTTCAATTTCTGGTTTACAAGTGGTGGCGCCAGACCACGACAAGGTTCAAATTGGCACGTTGGTACCCATCTCACTGGGCGGGCTCGAAACTACGGTACGAGTTCGTTGGATCCGGCCAGCATTGGCCGAAGGCAAGTCGGCATACGGAGCTGTTTTCTTGCAGATCTCTCGTGAGTTAGAAGAGCTAATCAATCAGATCGTGGTGCAATGTCGATTTCGTGATGGTTTGCCGGTTCGTGAAGAGCCACAAGGATACCGAACCATCTGGTGAACAACACCTCGATCGTTCTTAGCCGATGGCTAAGTCGCCGGTGGCTTATTAGTTCCGGAGAGATTTAGGCGTTTAGTCGATGTTCGCCTAAACTGAAAGATTCTTGCGCTCGTAGCTCAATTGGATAGAGCATCTGACTACGGATCAGAAGGTTGGGGGTTCGAGTCCCTCCGAGCGTGCTAAAAATGGCCCTGTTGCCGCACGACCGGAAATATCCGCTCGCCTGTCGCACACGTTCAACCATAAGAACATAAGCTAGAAACCTATTGTTTCGGCCACTGAGGCCTGACTCTTGTCTAGAAGTCGTCGAAAGCAGAGCCACGTATGGCTATGGAAGAAGCAGCCGCGATTGACGCTCGCGGTCTGGTAAAGATATTTGGTAACAACCGAGCCGTTGATGGAGTCGACCTTTTAGTACCCCGTGGAAGCATTTTTGGGGTGCTAGGACCGAACGGTGCTGGCAAAACCACCACCATCTCGATGTTGGCAACTCTCTTGCAACCTGATGGTGGTTCGGCACGTATCTTTGGTAAAGATGTCGTCACCGAGGCCCCAGCGGTTCACCAACTTATCGGGGTTACGGGCCAATACGCCTCTGTCGACGAAAAGATAACCGGCATTGAAAACTTGGTCGTGTTCGGTCGATTACTCGGTTTGAGTCATCGAGCGGCGCGCGCAAAGGGCATGGAGTTGCTAGAAGCTTTCGACCTAGCGGAAGCCGCGAAACGGCCAGTGTCAAAGTATTCAGGTGGTATGCGTCGGCGCTTAGACCTCGCCGCCAGTCTCATTGCTCAGCCACCGCTAATTTTCTTAGACGAACCAACCACTGGGCTTGACCCGCGAACCCGAGGTCAGATGTGGGACGTGATTCGAGACTTGGTCAAGAATGGTTCCACCGTTTTGCTAACAACCCAATATCTAGACGAGGCCGATCAGCTGGCCGATCGAATTTCTGTGATTGATCACGGTCGAGTGGTAGCCGAAGGCACCGCTGATGAGCTTAAGGCCTCAATCGGCACCGCCGCCTTACAGCTTCGTCTGCGTGAACCATCGCAGGCACAACAAGCAGCTCTTATTACCCAATCGGTGCTTGGATCGCTCGCCGCCATCAGCGATAACACCGCCCAAATAAGCGCCCCGATGGCTGACCCCGACCGAGTCACCGACTTGTTGGTGGCTCTACGAGAAGCTGGCATCCGATTGGCAGAAGTAGCGGTACAAAAACCGACCTTAGATGAAGTTTTCATGGCCATCACCGGTCACGACACCCGCGACGGCATCGATGAAGATGTGCAGGAGTACGCCGTATGAGCACCATCGAAAATACCGGCAGACTTCCATTGGCTAGCGCTGAAATTCATTCGGATCGCATCGGGATGAGCCAAACAATCTCACATACCGTAACTATGGCCTATCGTGCCTTGCTTCGGCTGCGACGCACTCCTGAACAATGGATTGACGTACTTATTGCGCCCTTCCTTTTTACCTTCATGTTTGCCTACCTTTTTGGCGGGGCACTAGCCGGAAGCGTGTCTGAGTATTTACCTCAGCTCATTCCAGCCATCATCGCCCAGGGCGTAATACAAGCATCGGTGGTAACCGGGACGCAGTTGCGCGAAGACATGGACACCGGGGTTTTCGACCGTTTCCGCTCCATGCCAATCGCACGTATTGCGCCACTGGCTGGGGCGCTATTAACCGACACCATCCGGTACTTTGTTATGGCAGCTCTCACCATGATTATGGGCATAGTGATCGGTTGGCGCCCGGGCGGGGGCATTTACATTGCGGTGGCTTTGGCCCTGGTCATTACCACTGCCTGGGCCATCAGTTGGATTTGGGCTTTGCTGGGAGTAACCGCCCGCACGGCCTCTACGGTAAACGGTGTGGGCATGATGGTGATGATGCCGATAGTGTTTTTGTCCAATGCCTTTGTACCCACAGAAACGCTGCCAGCCTGGCTAAAAACTGTGGCTGATGCCAACCCAATATCACACCTGATTACGGCGCTGCGAGAGCTTATGAACGACGGCCATTTCGGCTCAGATGTGGCTTGGACACTCGTTGGTTGCGCGGTAATCGTTGCTATCTTCGCGCCGCTGGCGGTACGCGGCTATATGCGCAAAACCTAATTGCTAGAGGGCAACAGTCGCAGCAACAGCCGCAGGGTAGCCGGCTTCAGCACCGCCACTTGCTACGTAGGGTAAACCGGGCTTCCTTTTCGTGCCGGTTTACGAACTCGTAACAACAACAATGCACTGGTCAGGTTCATTGCGGCCACCACGAAAAACGCTCCGTAATAGTTTCCAACGGTATCGAAATACCAGGAAGCTAGAAGCGGTGCGCCAGCACCAATAATGAGAGCAAAAGGCATGCCGGCGCTGCGTACCGCTCCCAAATAGCGCCGCCCAAAGAAACTTGCCCAAACGACCTCTTGTAGCGGAATCAACCCACCCCAGCCTAAGCCCAAGATAAAGAAGCCGGTATAGGCCATGTTGGTGGCCCCAGCGCGAACTCCGAGGGTAATAATCAACATCGAAATACCGGTGGTAGCGGCACCAATCGCCGACAAAATGTGGGCCGGGTAGCGATCCATTACGTATCCCCATGCCGGTTTCGAAATTAGGGCTGGTACCGATGAAAGCGTGATCATAAATGCTGCGGTGTTCCGTGAGTAACCAGCGTCGGTCATAAACGGAACAGTTTGTAGCAGCATCACTCCTATGGTCACCGCAAACATGCCGAAAGCGACTACCAACAAATAAAACGCACTGGTTCGCAGCGCTTCCGCCCTAGTAAGTGACTCAGCAAAATCTTGACGGGCTCGATCTCCTGCTTCGCCCGCATTTTGTTCAGCGTTAACACCGTCGGGGAATAACCCGTAATCCTCGGGCGCCCTGCGCATGGTCAGCGCGGCAGGAATCACGATACAGGCGGCTCCCAATGCCAGCACTCGCCAAGCGGAACGCCAACCCAGATGATCGATCAGACTTGTCGACGCCGGTGTTAAAGCCACCCCGGCAAGCGAGACGCCCATCGCTGCCCAACCCACGGCGCGTCCGCGGCGAATCACGAACCATTTGGAGAGAGTGACGTTTACTACCAGGTTGCCGATCATGGCCGCTCCGGCAGATACGGCAATACCATAGATGATGATCCACTGCCACAACTCGTGAACGAAACTGATGCTGGCCATGGCCGTTGCCAAGATGGCGGTCCCAACCAACATGATGCGACGACCACCGCGGCGATCCACATAGGTGCCCACAAAAAAGCCGCAACCAGCAGTGATAACCTGCCCTAGGGTTCGGGCCAAAGTGAACTCGGAACGGCTCCAACCCAGATCGAGGGTCATCGGTTCTAGAAATGGCCCCAAGATGTAGCTGCCGACACCCATGGCCACAAATTGGGCCATGAGCGCCGCAAGCACCAGGTAATAACCAAAATAGATTCTGGGCTGCTTTACTTCATCCGCCCCTACAAAGTTGCTACGGCTTCGCAATTGAATCGGCAACGCCACTCCCCCCGGATTCGGCCTATCAGCAAACTACCCCACCCAAGGTCCAAAGGTTCCAATTCTGCGCCACTGAGATTTCACCCATCCGGCGAGACACAACCTATTAGGCGCTAAAAAGCACCGCCGGGTTCAGGGTTCCTGCCGGATCGAAGACCGCCTTCAGCTGCCGCATCAAATTCGAATCGTCATCGCCACGGACCTTACTAACTAAGGCCGGGTTGGTACGCCCCACACCGTATTCGGGGACCACGGTTCCGCCCATCTTCATTACTAAGTCGAAAATTGCGTTGTCAACGGCCCGTTCGCTCATGGGCACCCCGGTTATGTTCACGTGGATCGAACTTTCACCACCATGACCAAAGAGCCATGTTTTGGCATCAGCGGTGGTTTCGGCCACGACTGCAGGTACGGCTTCAATAAATTCGGCCAACCTTCCACCCGGCACGGCAACATCTAAGCTGTGAGCTGGCCCAATAGGTCCCAGGGCCTGTTTGAACGATTCGCGGTAACGCCACAAGCGTTCACGGCCTGCCGCGTCTTCGGCCACGGCCACGTCGACCACCCCCGACAATGCCTCAACTGCAGCTCCCAATTCACTAGTGGGATCATCATTGGCGGCCACCTCCACCAATACGTATCCCCCTTCACTTTCACCAAATGGCAGTGGGAGGTTCAAGGTGGAACAAACCAGCTCTAGGCCCGTGTCGAAAAAAAGCTCGATGGCCTCAGCATCGGGCAAAGACTTACGAATCGTCTCAGCGGCGCTCGCCGCATCGGTATGGCGTTTGAACCTAATTAATGCCGTGGTTCGTAGGGCAAGTTGCGGAACGAGAGCCAGCCGAGCTCGGGTCACCACACCTAGGGTTCCTTCACTCCCTGTTACTAACGACGGCAGGTTAAATCCGGTGTTATTGCGCCACGATCCACCGAGAGCATCAATTACCGTGCCGTTGCCTGTGACCAGCTCGACCCCAAGTACTTGTGAGCGGGTAGGGCCGTAGCGGATCACGCCAAACCCTGCGGCATTGGTGGCAATGTTACCGCCGATGGTCGCCATTTCACGGCTAGGAATATCAACGGCATAAGCCCACCCAGCAGCGTTTGCAGCGGCGTGGACGCCCGCCAGTTTTACACCGCATTGTACGGTAATTTCACCTACCGACTCGTTCAGGTTTTCCACTTCTGCCATGCGATTTGTAGAGAGCGTGATTTCGCCCGCTAATGCCACCGCGCCGCCAACCAGACTCGAATTTCCCCCTTGGGGAACAACCGCTATTTGCTTGTCACTGCAAAGTTTCAGCACTGCGGCCACCTCGCCGGCATTGGCCGGAAAAACGACTACGGCATGATCGGTTTTGAATCGACCGGTGAAGTCACTTCGATGTCGCTCAGTGTCCTGAGCGCCATCGAGCACGTGTGCCTCTCCAACAATTGAGCGCAGTTCGTTGATCAGCTTCGAGTTATCAGGCATAGGGCGAATCTAGCACTGAATAATGTTCGTTATTACAATTTATACACCAAACGCTAGTTAATTAACGAAGTTGCGCTTCGGTGACCACTCGCAACTTCGCGCTACAAGCCCAGGTGAAGCCTATAAACTGCATTTTCGTGAAGATGAACGACGTAAAAGCGCGCAATATTGAAGTGCGCCGTGGCGGTGCGGGCACCAAGGCCGCCTTAGGTGGCGGTTTAGGCGTTGGCGGCATGATCCTGGTGCTGGTATTCAACCTCTTGTCGGGTGGCAGCTCGCCTGATATCGCTGGAGTCTTGAGCCAGTTACAACAAGGCGGTGGAGTGACCGTAGAAGGAGAAACCGTCCACGGAAACACGCTCGAAGGCCAAGAACTATTTGGTGGCCAGATGATGACTCTTCTAGCGGATTATTGGGAAGGCGAGGCCAGCTCTCTCAACTTCACCTTTGAAGAGCCGGGCTTTGTGGTCTTCGACAGCCCCACCCAAACTGGTGGCTGCGGCCTTGGCCGACCTGAAGCGGGGCCTTTTTACTGTCCGGCCGACAAAAAGATTTATATTGACTTCGGTTTCTACCAACGTTTGGAACACGAACTCGGCTTCGACGGCGACTTTGCCATGGCCTACGTCATCGCCCATGAGTACGGCCATCATGTACAAAACCTTCTAGGCGTCATGGACCGCCGCTCGGGTGGAAACGCTCAGTCGGTGCGAGTAGAACTACAGGCCGATTGTTTCGCAGGGGCTTGGGCTAGCGCAGCCAAAGCCGAAGGTCGCTTAGAAGCCGGCGATTTCAACGAAGCCATTCGTGCTGCCAACGCCGTAGGTGACGACGCCATCCAAGGCGCGGGCGCCAGCCGTGATACCTTCACCCACGGTTCCTCGGCGGAACGTGAACAATGGTTCCGCCAAGGTTTTGATTCGGCCGACCCTGCAAGCTGCAAAACCGGGGCCTAAACGCTAAGCGCTAAAGCACCAAGCGGCGGCAGCGGCGCGGGTGGCGCACTAGTTGTGGAACACGACTCCATCGTTGGCCATGGTGAGGTCGCCACAGCTGATGTCATAGAGCAACGCAATGGCGTCGTCATCGTCAGGCGAAGTGAACGTGCCAGTAATGGTGGCACCGTTACGGGCATTTGTACCGTCTAGTTCAATTACAGTACGACTCCAATTGACCGATCCATCGGTATCGGTGGATTCGACATTCAGCCCAACAAGCTGCTGCTTACCGTCGATCTGGGCACAGCCGATCCCGGTTCCAAAATCGGTGAATCCCAAACTGAACTGGTACGTTTCGCCTTGCTCGTTGGTGATGGGCACAATGTCACAATCCACAAACGCATACAGCGAAACCGTGCGACCATCACTTAGAAATAGCTCGACAGGGCCTTCTTCATCGGCGTTAACGGCTAAAAGCGAACGTTCGACCGGACTCCCCGACTCAAAGGGCACAGACGCCCCTCCACCAGCCGCGGTATTTATACCAACCACTATGCCGTCTGGACCCATACCGACCCAGCCCTGGTCGGCTTCTCCGTCGCCATCGACATCAACGATGGTACCTTGGGCGACTTCAGACGGAGGCTCTACATAACCGCTCGTGCAAGCTTGCGCTTGGTTGTTCCCCGAGTTGTCATCGCCATTGTCGTTCTCGCCGTTGTCGTTAGGGTTCGTCGTTTCGGTGGTGCTGCTGGTCTCATCAGATACGGTCGTCTCGGTCGTCGACGTCGCCGCATCATCTGAATCATCGTCGCTACTGCAGCCCGCCAAAAAGCCTGCGATCAACACCGTGCCGACCAAAATGCGTAGTACTAGTGAACGCTGCTTCACCATAACTTCCTCCCGGTTGGTCTCTATCTCTTGTCTACCCGACAAATTCCCGGCGTCACGCGCGGGCCCCAAAAAACCTCATCCGGTTGACCTGGGCGTTAACACGAAAAGAGATGGGTAGCACCGACCAAAGACCAAGCGGGCCTACGACCAGACTTACGGTCGACTCACCACGGGCTCATCACCGGTCCCAATTACGCCTTGGCGGGTAAGTTCCTCAAGCTCACCTTCTGAAAAACCCATTCGGCGGAGAACTTCATCGGTGTGTTGCCCCAAAACCGGGGGGCTTGAGCGGGGACCTGGCATTTCACCATTAAGCCGAACACCCAGTGAAGGCACTAGCAATGGTTCGTCACGCTCAGCCACTGGAATCGGCGTTAAAAGACCGCGTTCGGTTGGATAGCCACTTTCGGTCACATCGTGCAGGGAACGAACCCGGGCCGCGGGTACCCCTAGCGCCGTTAGTTTCTGTTCCCAAAAATCTGCTGTGTTCGTAGCAAAGCCAGCTGCCAAACGGTCTCGGCCGTCTTCACGGCTCAACGTATCGAGCGGTTCAAGATCTAGCAGTTCTTCAACCAAGCGCTGGTGACGCTCTTTGTTCGCCGCCAACATCAATAAGCCATCGGTGGTTTCAAAAGCGCCCGAGGCGACCGTGCCTGCAAAGGTTTGGTTCCCGGCACGCGGCGGGCTTTGCCCCGTATCTTGGGTGGCCACCAAAGCACCAGCATTGAAGAGTAGGCCCGCATCTAACATCGTGGCGTCGACGCGCACCGCCTCACCGGTGCGGCGCTGTTCCATAATCCCTGCTAACAAACCAAAGGCCAGCAACAGCCCACCACCGAAATCCAGATACGGAGCGCCTACTTTGGTAGGTGGCCCATCGGGAAAACCGGTGCTCATCATGATGCCACTCACCGCTTGCACCACATGATCAAAGCCGGCACGACCACCAAAGGGACCATCGGCACCGAAAGCGCTAAGCGATGAATAGACAATCTTTGGGTTGCGGGTTTTAACTACTTCCCAACCCAACCCCATAGCTTCAGCCACGCCGGGGGCAAAACCATCGGTGAAGACATCGGCTTGTTCAATTAAACGCAGCACCACCTCGTCCGCACCCGGTGCCCGCATATTCACCACAATCGATTCTTTGCCACCGTTCTGAGTGGCAAAACTGTAGAGCCTGCCGCTCCTAATCCAATCGCCCTGCGGCGGCTCAATCTTGATCACCTCAGCACCCAGCAGATTCAGTAAGTAGGTGGCAAATGGGGTAGCCAGCACCTGGCCCATGTCGATAACACGGACACCTTCTAATGGTTGAGCACTCATATCTAATCCTTATTTCTCGGTCTGTGCAGCCCACTCATGACCGCCGACCGTTCGTTGCTAACTAGTTACTAAACGGGGAATCGAAGAAATCAGCAGCTTGGTGTAATCATGTGAAGGGTTGCCGCAGACTTCATCAGCTGGCCCTGACTCCACCACCTGTCCCGCCCGCATCACATAGACCTGGTCGCATAGTTGGCGAACCATGGCTAGGTCGTGCCCGATAAACAACATGGCGGAATCGGGCCGAAGCAGCGACCGGAGCAGTCGCGCCACTGAAGCCGCAGTTGTCACGTCTAAAGCGCTTAGCGCTTCATCCAGAATCAACAACGAGGGTTCCACCGCCAAAGCCCGGGCAATTGCTACACGCTGTCGTTGCCCACCCGATAGTTCACGGGTTGTGCGACCGAGGTGACTCTCGTCGAGACCCACGGAATCAAGCAGTTCGACTACCCGCGCTCGACGCTCGGACCCATTCAAGCGTGAATGGATTTCTAGTGGTTCGCCCACTATCTGTAACACTGAATGGCGCTGGTTTAACGCCGAAAGCGGGTCTTGAAAAACTGCCTGTACCTGACGTCGATAATTAATGGTGGCGGCCGTGGAAAGTGCGGCTACATCTACGCCATCAACCATGATCTCCCCGCTGAATGGAACTAAGCGGAGGATGGCACGTGCCAGCGTCGACTTACCGGAACCCGATTCACCAACCAACCCGGTAATTTCACCTCGTTTAATTTCGATTGAAGCACCATCAACAGCCAAAAACGGTGTAGGCCGAAGGTTTCCTATGCTGCGTCGACGTGGAAACTCGACCCGCAGATCCTTTACGTACGCGGCTAGCTCGGTCATAGGTTTGCCTCGTCCTTCGGCTCAGCCCCGTCACTTGGTTGCACAACGACTTTCTCTCGGGCATCGACTATCCCGTCGGCACCTTCGAGGTTCAACTCATTTGCGCGGTGGCAAGCTGCCAGATGATTCGAATCATTGGCTGGCGTAATGGCGACGCCTAGCAATGGCTCGGTTCGGTAACATTCGTCGACGGCGTAAGGGCACCGATGCCGGTAGCTACAACCGACTTCGCTGCCCAACAGTTCCGGGGCAATCCCAGCACGTTTCGAAAGGCGGTCTTCCTCCGGCACCAGAATTTTGCGGCCCGGTTCGTTTTGGGGCACGGCGGCAATCAGTGCTGCGGTATATGGGTGTTTCGGGTATAAGGCCAGCTCTTGAACGGCACCGGTTTCTACAATGTTGCCCTGGTACATCACCAAAACTCGGTCGGCTAATTCACCCGCCACTCCCAGATCGTGGGTAACAAGTAACACGCCAAAATGGCGCTCTTCACAGAGGCGTCGCAACAGACGAATGATCTCGGCCTCGACCGTCACATCGAGGGCCGTCGTGGGCTCATCAGCCACCAAAAGCGCAGGGTTCTTGGCCAGGGCCATGGCGATTACCACGCGTTGCGCCATACCACCTGACAATTGGTTGGGGCGAAGCTTCATCACCTCGGTTGGTCGACGAAGACCGACGTCAGTAAGTAGCTCCTCGATGTAAGCGTCTTCGTCGTGGCCTTTGGCTTCCATGGCGGCTGCCGAGGTTTGCGGGTTCGCTCGAATAACATCTCGCAGCTGGTGAGCAACACTTTGTAACGGGTTCAAACTGGCTGATGGTTCTTGGAAAACGACCCCAATGTTGTGGCGCCAGTTGCGAGTTTCTTTGGTGGAAGCGCCGATCAGTTCTAACGAATCTCCGCTATTGGTAAGGGAAACAGTATTGGCGCCAACCTGTGCCGGCGGTGCCAAAAGGCCCGCGATCGCCATAGCCAGAGAAGTCTTTCCGCTGCCCGATTCTCCCACCAGCGCCACCACCTCACCAGGCGCTATTTGGATGGAAGCTCCGTTAACCGCCGTGAAGGTGCCATAGCGAACAAACAGCCCGTCAACATTCAGGAGATTCGCGTTTCCGCTCTCATTCGCCCTTGTCGGCGTCTCGGAATTGGTGCTTTTGGCTACTGACACCGGTTCTAAATAGCCAGTGGGATGTGCAAATGATTCACCTTTGCGGGTGCGTACTAAAGCGTCACCTAATACGTTTATTGACAGTACGGTGGCCGCCAACGCCAGCCCTGGTGGTATGGCTTGGAACGGTGCTTGGCGAACCGTGCGCTGGGCGTTGGCGAGCATGCTTCCCCAGCTCGCTTCGGGTGGTTGAACGCCCAATCCGAGATAGCTCAAGCTCGCCTCAATGATGATGGCTGAAGCGAATACTAAGGTTGCCTGCACGGCGATAGGGCCCACAATGTTGGGGGCAATGTGATGCCGTAGCAAGCGCCAAGTTCGTGCCCCAACCACCCTGGCACCATCAACGTAAACTGCGTCGCGTTCCGCCAACGTGAGCCCACGGGCTAAGCGCGCCAGGCCCATTGAGTAGGCAACACCCGCCGCAAACATTGACCGGGTTACACCGCTACCCAAAGTAGCGATTATGGCAATGGCTAGTACCAGCGCCGGGATCGCCGACAGTCCGTCGATTATTCTCATCGCGATACGATCGGTCCAACCGCCAGCTAAACCCACCACCATGCCAACCGACACCCCTATGAATAGGGCTACAGCGGTAGCTTCTAAACCCGCCAGCAAGGCCACACGGCTACCAGCGATCAGACGACTCAGCACGTCGCGACCGAGATAGTCGGTTCCCAGCCAAAAGTCACCGTTAGGGCTGGCTAGGGTATTGCGAATGTTGCCAACATTGGGGTCATGCGGCATGATCCAGCTGCCAAAAGCTGCAATCAGTACCACGAAACCGAGCACCACCCAGGCCAAGGTGACCACGATCGAGCGCTGCTTCATGCTGGTTTTGGTGTCGATTTTCATGCCGATCGCACCCTTGGGTCTAAGGCGGCGTAGCTGAGATCAAGCAATAGCTGTACGAGAGCCATGGCAGCAGCCGCAAAGACAATGAAGCCCATAACTATTGGCATGTCACCGTTACGAATGGCGTTTAAGACCAACTGACCCATTCCTGGCAGGGCGAAAACCTGCTCGACGATCACCGAACCGCCCAGCAAGACTGACGCCAAGGCCGCCACCGTTGTGACCAGCGGAATTGAAGCGTTTCTTAGGGCCGTTCGCAGCAGAATGCGTCGCCGCGACAAACCGCCAGCAACAGCGGTTCGAATGTAGGGCTCATGCAGAACCCTTACAAAACCAGCTCTGGTTTGGCGTGCAATTGCTGCGGCAGCCGTGGTGCCAAGGGCCACCGAGGGCAACACCAAGCTTCGCATCCAACTAAGAACACCTTCCGAAAGGGGCGAATAGCCAGTGGCCGGGAACCATTTTGTGGTTAGGGCCACGTAGGCCACTAGTAGCAGCGCCATCCAGAAGTTTGGAATGGCCTGGCCTAATGAGGCCGCGGCCGTGATCGCGGAATCCGACGGTTTTCCTGCCCGTATACCGGCCGCAATGCCTAGCGGCAAACCAATAACTAACCCAACTAGTAATGCGCCCAGGGTGATGGAAATAGTGACTGGTAAACGTTTAACCAGCAACTGTGCAACGGGTGTCGAATTTTGCCACGACACACCGAAGTCACCGGTAACAGCGCCACCCAACCACTCTACGTACTGAACCATCACCGGTCGGTCAACACCGATTTCAGAACGAAAAGCAGCGTAAGCTTCGTCGGTGGCGTTTTCGCCTAAACGCACCACGGCCGGGTCGGTCGGCGCCAACTGCACTAGCAAGAAGGCGAAAAGACTCGCGACCAAAAGTAAAGGGATTAGTGATAATAAACGGGTTCCAACCACACGGCCCATCGGAGTTCACCTTCATGGCTTTTATGGCTTCTATAACTTTTTCTAAGTCCAGAACGTTGCCTCCGTGGTGCTTGCGTATAACAAGCACCACGGTCTAGCGAGAAGTTCTACTTAATCGAAATGTCCAACGGCTGAGGAATGTTGTCAGCAGGGCGTAGGACTGCACCATCAAGATCGGTGGAGACAATAACCTTGGGCATGGAGTGACCAATGACAATCACGTAGCCTTCACGGACGGCATAAGCGAAAACTTCGGTCCAGGCCTTATCTTGGTCTTCTACTTCCTCGGCTTCCATGGCCTTCTTTGCAAGTGATGCAAGCTCACCACGGTCGGTGCCAATCGGATCGTACGGAGAGCCGGGTGCCATCCGTTCTTTATATTGTGATTCGGCGGTAAAACCTCGAGCGTTAGTTGGCGTCATGATGGTTTTACCGTTGCGCATCACGGCCGCCAGAGTGCCAGGTTCGACCAGCTCGACGGTAACGTCGATGCCAATTTCTGCCCACATCTGCTGTACGGCCTCAGCCACCGGAACAATGGCACCAAACGATGGGAATGTAACCGAAAAACCGTCTTCATACCCTGCTTCGGCGAGCAACTCCCGCGCCTTGTCAGGGTCGTAAGCCAGGTCTTCAAGTGAGGCGTCGTAGTATGGAGTACCCTCCAACCAGACACCTGGGTGCGGGTCGCCATTACCAAATTGCAAGCCTTCGCTAAAGCCTTCGCGATCGATGGCATAGGAAAGCGCTTGACGGACTCGAACATCGCCCATCGGTTCCAGCAACGTGCCGTCGGTATCCATAATTTGGATGTACCAAAGGTTGGCGTTGGGTCGTGAAATCAGGTTGAACTGAGGACTTTCTTCAAAGGTGGCGGTGTCAGCCTCACTTCGAAGTTCGCCGATGACGATTTCGCCACTTAATAGAGCGTTAGTAGCTGCGTCTGGTTCCAGGGCTCGTAATTCCCAAACCTCGACTTTCACCCTTGATGGGTCCCAATATGTGGGGTTGGCTCGGAAAACTTCCACCTCGCCGGGGTTTGACGCAGCCTTGTCGTAGACCCAGCCGCCAGCTCCCACAGGATCAGTATCAGGGTTACCCGACTCGAATGAGGCTGGTGACATCATCATGCCTGGCAAACGTGACAAGTTAGAGAACATATCGGTGGTGGGTTCAACCAGCTCGATCTCTACGGTTCGATCATCAGTAGCTGTTACCGACGCTATGTTGTTGAAGAAACCGGCTGAAGGACTGGATTCCATCGCCATACCACGTTCGATGTTTGCCACCACGGCCGCCGCATCAAGCGCAGCGCCATCACTGAATTCAAGGTTTTCTCGCAGCGTTAATTCAAGGGTTGTCCGATCGAGCCATTCCCAATCTTCGGCTAAGCCCGGCGCGAAGGTGCCATCGGTTTCGGAGTGTACGAGAGTGTCAAAAACAGGATTGAGATAATACTCCTGAGCCACGGCAGCCATATGGGGGTCATAGGTTTGCACGTTGGTGGAAACACCGACTTTGACGGTGCCCGATGGGGCAAATACTGGTTCTGAGTCGTCGTCAGTGTCGCTTGGCTGGGTGGTTTGTGGCGACCCATTGTCACTTGAACTGCCCGAGTCATCGTTTGAGTCACTGCTACAAGCTGCCGTGCCTGCTATGAGCGCGAATGCTGCCAGCAATGCTAATAAGTACCGCCACGGTCTCTGGGCCGCTCTGGCTTCGGACGTTGTCGGTGGTGATGGTTCTTTGACCATGCAATGCCCCCTCTGCATCTGTTCTATCGCTGAACATATTTTTCAACACCGTAGAAGAATTAGCGGACTAAGGCAAGAATTCATTCAATTAACCAGGCAAATAAGGCCTACAATATTTCAGGAAGCTTGAATAACCGAGGTTGCATAGAGCACGGTCCGGTGGCACTAGGCTTGCCTCGATCATTTCGGTCTATCTCCGCGCCCACCTGGCACCACACCACCCGCTGAGCCCCAAACATCAATCAACCTACGAAACGTAAAATGCCTGCTATCAGACGAAGTCGCGACCTAAGACTCACTAATGCCGCTGAGGTGGTTCGGGTAGTTCGTGATTCTGGCCGCCGATCTCGAGCCGAGTTGGCCAAACACACCACTCTCTCGCATCAGGCGCTCGCGACGATCCTCACCGAACTGGTCGATGAGGGCGTTCTATTAGAAATCGAGGAGCGCGGCGCTCAAAGGGGCCCGGGGCGTCCGGCCTTGCTGTATGAATACAACCCACATCGAGAACGAGTGGTGTCGCTCTTTATCGGCCTGCGCTATGCAGAAATATCGTTGTGCGATGGTTTCGGTCGACCAATGGACCAAAACATTGAGTTTTACCCGGGCTGGGATGTGGACGAGATCGTGGCGCAATCCGGGGCACATATTGATCAGCTGCTCGACAAGCACAACGTAAATCCGCGGACGTGTGTTCTCGGCATCGTCGTTCACGGCTATGTGGATGCTGAAGCGGGCACGGTCACAAACGCCAATATGGGCTGGAGCAATGCCGCAATAGCATCGAAGTTTCACCAACGAACCAAACTGGCGGTGACAATTCACGAAGCAGCGCGGGTAGCAGCGAAGGCTGAATATCAAGAAGGTGCGGCACAGGGCGTAAAGCGCGCCACGGTGCTAAGCCTTGGGCCCGAGTACATTGCAACCACTTTGGTTAATGGCGAACCCGACGTCGGCGCTGACGGTCAGGCCGGAATGATCGGTTTATGCAAAATCGATGACGGCCCCGATGCCTTAACTATTAGCGAGATGGTGGGAAGTTTCGCTAGCAAGAGGCGCTATACCGAGCTCTCGGGTGTGCATGTGGATTGGATGGCCGATGTTTACGACCACCTTCGTGCTGGCGACCCGCACGCTCAAAGGGTGATCGAAATCCAAAACCGCGCCGTCGCGTTTGCGTCGGCGTGGTTGATCACCATTCTGAATCCTCAGGTCTTTGTCGTCGGTCACGCTCTCGTTGCCGACGAACGAAACCAAGCAGCGTTATTGGCCCAAATAATCGACAATCTCGACCCAACTGTCGCCAAGAGCTGCTCTATACGCATGTCATTGCTAGGGCCACGAGCTTGGACCCGTGGCGGCGTTCATGCTGCCCTCGAGCACCACCGATCGTATGAACTTAAGCCAGCTTCGGTGGCAAAGTAGTTAACGTTATTTACTGCTTTTGAATATCTTTCTCAGATTGAGTTTCTTACGGTAATAGACACCATCGCGGCCAGCGTGGACTTGAGTGCCGCGAGGCCCCGTACTGACCCGGAAACCTTTGACGCCGGTGGAAACTCCAACTCCGGATTTCGACAAATTGATCCGAAGCGGACCGAGTTTCTTACTCTTTCGGAAATAAAAGCCCATTCGTTTGCTCCTACGGACTGGTCGATATTGCCATATTACTTCCGACGAGATCACCAAGCGTCTTGTAATACACCCTCCGCCGCCGGGGCTATATAACGAGCAATTGCGTTGTGGCCCATCACCGTGGGGTGCATGGCCGAGAACACCCGCACCCCGATCGGGTTGACCCCGGCACTGGTGGGCGAACACAGATGTATTCCTTTCAGAGCTTTCGACACGTCGAGATAATGCGCTCCGCCGCTTGTAGCCCCAGCACGCACACTTTGGTTGATCGCCCTCAAATATTGTTGCAGTGCAGCAATATTGTCGACGCTCATGTTTCCCACGTCGTCGCAGCTCACACCGCTTAAGGGCAGAATATTCGGGTATCCCGCCACCAGAATCGTGGCCTGTGGGGCGACGTCGCGTATCTGCCGCACTACCTCCACCAGGCGCTCTTCTAAAACCGTTCGACCACTGTCAACATCCTGCGACAACACCGGGTGATCGGCAGGAGAACAGGTGGTTTGCATTAGACAGCTAGTGATTTGATTTACGAATCCAGCGTCGTTGCCACCAATTGTGAGCAGAACAACATCCACCGGTTTCAGCTCGTTAAATCGTATGAGCTCTTCAATTTGTGGCAGTCCGCCGGGGACATTGGGCGGGCTGGCCGGGAACTGTGGATTAGTGGTGACATGTGCGGTGGTAGCACCGGAACAGGCCACGAAAAGCACATCCTTGCTCTGGGCTTGAAAATGCTGTGCCAGCGTCAACCCCCAGGAGGTGGAAACGCGAAAGCAGCTGTTGTTCGCTGAGTTGGTGTCTGGCTCATAGCCCAGAACCAGCTGTCCAAAAGCGTCGATGGCGGGCGGCGTAAACCCTTGGCCCGAAAGATAAGAATCACCCAGGATCGCCCACCGATTTGGAATTTTGTCTTGGCTTTGAGCGGTGGCCGTTGAGGCAAAGGAAGCACTAACGAAGACAGCCAGTAGAGCAACGATTAGCACGCCAAAGCGCTGCCAAGGCCAGTGCCGTTTGTTTAGCCACATGTGGCCTCAAGCATAGCTTGTTGGGCCAAACAGATTTTTATGGGCGCCAACCTGCATAAGGCAGGTCGTAGGTGTCTTCGATTTCAAGCAGCCGATTGTATTTGGCCACACGTTCGGAGCGCATGATCGACCCAATCTTGATCTGTCCAGCGTTCCAGCCAACTGCTAAATCAGCAATTGTCGAGTCTTCTGAATCGGCTGACTGGGCCGACACGATCGTGCGATATCCAACACTCTTCGAGTACCAAAGCGTTTCGTAGGCACCACTCAGTGTGCCGATTCGCTTGGGCTTTACGAGAACCGAGTTGGCGATGCCGCTATCAGCGGCACGTTTCACACGATCGGCGTTCGTAGCGAAAATTTCGTTGCCGATGAGCTGTAGTTTGCCGAGGCCGTGCGACAATTCGGCCCAACCTTCCCAGTCGTTAGCATCGAGTGGATCCTCAACGGCGACAATCGGATACTTAGCGCACCACGCGTCGAGCGCCGGTAGTACCTCGTCGACACGACGTTTGCGGTCGGAAGACATGTGGATGGCAATACCGATTTCGGCATCCACCATCTCAATGGCTTCGCTCAGTAGCTCTAAGGCTTCTTCGCTGTCACCACTCAATGCGATGAGATTGCCATCAGCCGATGTGAAATCTTGTGGAAAGCGTCCGTAACGCCCTTCCACCAATTCGGCCGCCACACGGCGGACTTCCCAGATAATTTCGACGGCTTCAGCAAATGACGCTGCTTTTAGTGGGACAACCAGAAAATCGTCTACGGCCTTAGCCGCCGAAAGGTCATTTACACCCTCAAAGATTGTGACCATGGGGCATGGCAAACTAGCGGAATTTGAGGTATCTAGTATTTGCCAAAGCGGCTTGTTTGCGGCCACTGCCACTGCTTGTGCCATTGCCATTGACACCGCCAAGCTGACATTTGAAGGGCCACCGAGCTGCTGTTCGATGTCGTAAGCACCTACCCCGCGTACGTTGGCGTTGAACTCACGGATTCTTTCGACCGCCCAGCTGATGCCCGGGTTGCCACACTTTCGCATTTCATGGCCAAGTTCGTCACGCAGGTCGATCATGGTCAGCGACGCCATTGACGGGTGGCTAGGCACAAAGGCGCGACCAAGTGAGCCGTCTTCCAACGTGACACGGCAACCAAGCGTGGGATTTGTGCGGGAGTCTATGGCCTCCCAGGCTTCGATGCGCTTGATTCCCAACTGTGCCGCGGGAATGTTTTCATACAAGGTGGTACTCATAGAATTTCGCCCAAACTCGCCGTACCTAGGAGCAAGCCAGCGCCCAAATCTGAGAGCGCCCCATGGGTGACTTGGTCTAAGTACTCCAGGCGTGATGCACCCCAGCAGCGGGCTAAAATCGTGGCCCCAGTTAGCTGAGTCAACCAATCTACGTCGCCACGCAAGGTTCGCATGTATGAACCAAGCAACAACGTAATGGCTGCTGAGATCTCAGTTTCAAGCTCTTCTTTGATATGAAGCTTGGCGATGAGGTGCGTTAAGAAAAATGCGTAATCGAATGCTGGGTCACCGAGATGTGCCACTTCCCAATCGAGGAGAGTGACCTGTTCTGGTGATTCGGCATCGATCAAAATATTTTTCGGACAAAAATCTCCGTGCACAAAATGAGTTTGCGTTTCACGGAGGCGGTCTACGACTTGATGAATTTGGTCTGCATATTCGGGTTTAACCGTTGTGGTACGCAGATAGTACGGGGAGAGGCGCAGTGTCATGAACCGCTCAACGCCATCTAAGCGTTCGGCGGGCAATGAATGAACCGCTTCAAGGGCAGAAACGGTGGCGGCAATGCTCGAAGATTCGAATGCACCGGCGAATATTTGTGACTTTAAGGTAACGCCTGAAGCTTTTTCCAAAACCAATACGGCGTTGGCTTCGTCGATGATGAGAACCTTCGGAACAAGTTTGGGATAGGTAGTTGCTACGCGAAGCAAAGCTTTACCTTCAGCCGCCGTGCGGTATGGGTTAGCCAACCAATCACTACCGGTATCAAGTAGACGGCAAGCTCTTTTAATCACCACGTCGTCTATTGCAATTACTCGGCCTGAATCACCAACGCTTAAAAACATGCCTTGAGTTGGATTATCATCGAGCAAGTTGAGCGCTTGTAGATATGTGGCCCAACCATCCAACTCATTTTCGGATCCCGGGTTTGGAGGGACAGGCAGGTTGACGGCCGAGCTCGTAGAAAGCTCGCCACCAATCTTTTCTGTTCCACTCGAGGGCTTCTCAGCCGCCCGTAAATCCGAAGATACTTGCATGCGCATACATATTAGCTACCACCATCAACCACTTTGCAAGCGATTTCTGGTATGGACCGCGAGAGAAAACTTTCTTCGTGGAAGAAACAGTGCTGTTAGGCCTCGCGAACCAGGCCCCTAGATCATCTGGCCCACGCGGCTAAACTATTGACAGAAATGAGGTAGGTCTTTTCGACTATTTGAGTAGGTCATTAAGACTAGAGATAGTTCTTTTAGGCCATAGATAGTTGCATGCGGGAGCATATAAGCCGTTCAGATCATATTGATGCCCAGGTCTAGATATTTATTATTTTGATCTTTACTCTGTAGAGTTCCATGGCTAACACGGACTCTTCTCCACTAACTTCATGGCGTGAGCTACGCAAGAATTTGAACGTCGCCGCCGACGTGTTAGACCGCGCTCTGAAGAGGGGCCGTAGCGGCAGCTTGGCGCACTTCGAAGCCTTGGCTTACTTGGCCGAGACACCTGATCACACTTTGCCGCAGAGTGACATTCAGTTCGGTTTAGGACTCTCCCAGTCGGCCACCAGCCGTATGCTTTCGCGGCTCGAATCTATTGGGTTGGTTCGCAGAGCACTTTCTAAACAAGATGGTCGCGCGTGGTTGATTGAACTTACCCCGGCTGGACTTAATGCAATACAAAGTGACCTAAAAGAGTTTATTCCGGTCTTTCGAGTCCAAATTCATGAGTTTGCTAAAAGTCTTTTACCATTTAGTGCTAGTGGCGCTGCCTCATTGCTGCTGCCAGAAGCCACCGCTGACGCCGATGAACCACCCACCGAAGGTTTGTTAAAAGTTGGCGAAGCGATTCTTTCTCTTGATCAAGATTCTTCATTTGTAGTGAGCACAATGGCGGTAAGAGAAGCTCTTGAGCACCAGATTATGTTGGATGCGGCCGCTAACGCGACTGAGGAAGACGTTGAATCGCTGCAAGCAATTTTGGATGAAATGGAATTACGCCTGACAGAGCCGAAGAAGTTTTTCTTGGCGAATTGGCGTCTACTGAGGCATATCTTGGAGCTCGGCGAAAATGAGTTATTGAAGGAGCTCTACAGCGGCTTATTGGCAATCCTTGAAGAGCATTTTCAATCGGTAGTTTCCAGTAAAGGCTTGGCGGATTACCTTTCAGCCCGACTTTCTATAGAACGTGAGCTTGTTGCCGCTATTGCCACCGGTGAACCCGAGCTTGTTCGTGCAGCCACCGAACAACACGCCATTACCAGTCGCGTCAGCGCTATTACTTAATGGCGCTCCGACGACTCGAAATCACGCTGCCTAACCACTTAGCTGGCTTCTCGGCGTAGTTGGGACTGTCCGATGGTGTGTGTAAACGGTGGTGGCTTGATGGTCCGCGGCTGAGTGCTGCGGGCTTGAAAGGATCACTGCTGTGGCTATGAATAAAGATCGTGTCGAGGACCCTGTGGAGGG